>WGGB01000240.1 GCA_015491935.1 Alteromonadaceae bacterium | reverse complement strand
TCTAAAGGCACGACGCATCATTGCAGGCCATGTTTTTTGACCGCCTGTTTTACCTGTATGTACAATATTGGCTTGCGCACGAATACCATCAACAATACTTTGATCAACTAAAATAGCCTCTTGCCCTGCACCTTGAACTTGCAATTGCACTTGGCAAGCTCGCGTTAAATCATACATATGCATAAACGCATCACCAATAGTTTTACCTAAGGTTAAGCCGCCATGATTACGCAATAGCATAAAATCAGCACTACCTAAATTAGCTTGTAAACGAGCTTTTTCTGCTTCATTTACAGCTAAGCCTTCATAATCGTGATAACTCATTGAGGCCAATGCAAACATTGAATATTGGCTAAAAGGTAATAGCCCTTCTTTTAAGCTAGAAACGCTAATTAATTCATTGGTATGTAAATGTAATACACATTGAGCATCGTGCCGCACTTCATGCACTGCACTATGAATAGTAAAGCCTGCGGGATTTATCGCAAACGGGCAATTTTCATCAACAATATTACCGTTAATATCTATTTTAACTAAATTTGAGGCCGTAATTTCTTCAAAAGCCAAACCAAAAGCATTAATCAATAAATGTTCTGTTTGTGGAATACGCGCCGATATATGAGTATGAATTAAGTCATCCCAGCCATGCATAGCCACCAAACGATAACAGGCGGCAAGTTCTACACGCGTTTGCCATTCTTGCTCTGACACTTGGTGTTTAATATCTACTTGGGGAATTGAAAACATGAGAAAACCTTTTGTGAATTATTGGTTAAGTATAAAAATAAAAATGCTAACTATTAAGCAACTACATTAGTTCATGAGCATTTTAATTAATGAACCAATGAGTACAACAAAAACTAATATGGGTAATATTTTAGCATATTTTTGTTGTTGTTCATTATCCATAGGTTTGGCATAGCGTTCACCAAAAAACACCATTAACGCGACCACAGCAAAAACAATTAATAATATAATAAGTAAAGTCATAATTTTTTATTTGATATTTCAATAGAGATTACCATAGACTAGAACACTGTGAATTTTGGAACAAGTATTTCTATGCCTCAATCAGATGATTTTTATCAAAAACGCCGCTTTATTATTCGTTTAGGCAAAGCGCTACATAAATTAGGTACAACAGCTTATCGTTTAGAAGATAACTTACTTAATATTGCCCAATTTTTACAGCTACGCGCTTCTTTTATTATTGCACCAACATCTCTCACCTTTATTTTATCGGATGATGACGATGATCAACAATACAATCATTTAGTACGAGTTACTCCAGGCGAAATAGATTTAGGTTCGCTAGCACGTATTGATGAGCTAGTTGATGAACTCATTTCAGGCGAACGAACGTTAACAGAAGCCATAGAAAGATTAGATGAAATAGCTAAAAAGCCACCTCCTTATGGCTTTATATTAACCTTTTTAGCTTTTGGCGCTTCAAGTGGTGCTTTTGCCATGCTAATGCACACAGGTTGGAATGATGTTTTTTGGTCAACATTATTAGGCTTTTTTGTTTTTATTTTAGTCGCTTGGTCTGAACGCTCTCGTCGTATTACTGAAGTACTAGAACCGCTAGCCGCCTTACTCACGGCTTTAATAGCCTCAGCAATTACATTAATTGATCCTAGTATTAATGTGCCTATGGTTATTTTATCAAGCATTATTGCCTTTATTCCTGGTTTATCATTAACCGTGGGCTTATCCGAACTTGCTGCCCGCCATTTAATGTCTGGCACCGCGCGTATAATGGATGGCATCATGGTTTTATTTAAGCTCTATTTTGGTGGTGTATTAGGTATGGCACTAGCCGAATTAATGTGGGGCAAGGTTAATTATGTACCACCAATAAACACACCCGCTTGGACGTCTTGGATAGCGGTAACTATATTGTCTATTAGTTTAATTATTTTATTTAGGGCACGTAAAAAAGATGCACCTTGGGGCATTATTGCTGGTTACATTGCTTATGGCGTTAGTGTTTGGGCAAGCGGTTATTTAGGTGTCGCATTAGGTGCTTTTGTCGGAGCTTTTGCTTTAGGTCTCTACAGTAATTTATTTTCACGCCTTATGAATTTACCTTCAAGCATAGTACGATTATTAGGCTTAGTAGTTTTAGTACCAGGAAGTAAAGTTTATATTGGCTTAAATAGCTTAGTGTCGGGGCAAAAGATACTTATTGATGTACCAACAGGCATTGGCTCTCAAGCCTTTTTAATTTTTATGTCATTAGTCGCGGGCATTATTTTTTCAAACGTAGCGATCCCTCATCGTAAAACGCTATAAGAAATAATAACGCATGAGTAAAATGAAAAAAAACTATCATCATGGTGATTTAAGCAGCACATTAATTAATGCTGCCACCGAAATGATAAAAAACACGAATGTTGAAAATTTATCCTTACGAAAACTCGCTGAACAAGTAGGCGTATCACGCACAGCGGCATACCATCATTTTAAAGATAAAAGTGATTTGCTCTCAGCTATCGCCGCGCAAGGCTTTATTTACTGGCAGCAAAAATCAGAACAAATATTCAAAAATGATACCCTATCAGACAGAGAAAAATACCGACAGTTTGTTCATGCTTATGTACATTTTGCTACCGATAACGCTTCTCTTTATGAATTAATGTTTGGTAGCACCTTGTGGAAAAACAATTCGGGTAATCAAACCCTAAAAAACATTGCCTATCCAAGCTTTCAATATCAATTAACGATGACCAAACTTTGGCAAAAACAGGGGTTACTCAATAGTAATGAAAACACATTAAGAGTCGCACAGGTTACTTGGGCAACTTTACATGGCTTAGCTAAATTATTAATTGATGGCATTTATACTAACGAGACTAATGTTGATGAAATGTGCGAATGCGCTGTTAACTTGTTTTTGCACAATAAAGGATAAAATAGCGTTTATTGGAAGCGCATCAGCCTTAACTTCTTATTTGTAAATATCACTCTATGTGACTCCTCGTAAAAAAAATATTACATTTACCTTATAGATAAATGTAACTAGATGTGAAATATACTAGAAATTTTGCTCTATAACTCGTAGTATCGAGCGGTTAACAAAAATTTAATGACTAAATTTATTATATAACTCGTTTAAATATTTTAAATATAAGCATTTCCATATTAGGTAATACAATGAAAAAAATCATAACAACAGCAGTATGTTCATCATTATTGTTGCTTGCAGGTTGTAACGACAAACAAGCCAATAACGATGCTAGTGCAACAAAAACACCAGCAAAAAGCAGCGTAGCTAAAGCCGTAGAAAAAGCGCCATTAGTTTCTGGCATTAATAAAGACAACTTTGACACCAGTGTTCGCCCACAAGATAATTTTTATCGTTATATTAACGGTGGGTGGTTAAAAACCCATAAAATTCCTGGCGACAAAACCTCTATCGGCTCTTTTTACGATTTACGTGATAAAGCAGATAATGATGTAAAAACTATTATCGAAGACTTAGCGAAAGCGAAAGATTTAAAAGCGGGTAGCGACGAACAAAAAGTTGCTGATTTATTTCGCTCTTATATGGATACTAAAAAAATAAATAGTTTGGGTATTACTCCAATAAAACCTATTTTTGCAGATATTGACAATTTAAAACACAAAAAAGATTTAGCTACTTTTTGGGGTAAATATCAAGCTGAAGGTATTGGTGGTCCATTAGCCTTTTATGTTGAAGTTGATGCTAAAAACTCAAGCCGTTATGCTACTCATATTTGGCAAAGCGGTTTAGGTTTACCTGACAAAGATTACTATTTTAATAAAGCTGAACGCTTTGAAAAATTACGCGACGGTTATATTAAGCATATTGCTAATATGTTTAAACTTGCTGGTTTACCTAATGGTGAGCAAGCAGCTAAAACTATTATGGACATAGAAACTAAACTTGCGACTTATCACTGGACGCGTGTACAAACACGCGATAGTGAAAAGCGTTACAACAAATTTGCTACCGATAAATTAAATACGTTAGCAAATACGTTTGATTGGAATGCATTTTTAAATGCTGCTGGTGTAAGCAGTCAAAAAGATATTATTATTAATCAACCTGATTTTATTCAAGGCTTTGATAGTATTTTTGCTGAAACATCATTAAAAGATTGGAAAACCTATTTAACTTTTCACACATTAAGTCGCTTTGCACCTTATTTAAATACTGAAATTGATAATGAAAATTTTGAATTTTACTCTAAACAGTTAAATGGACGCCAAGAGCAACGTCCTCGCTGGAAACGCGGTGTAGGTGTTGTAAATCATAACTTAGGTGAAGCAGTTGGTAAAATTTACGTTAAACGTTACTTTTCACCTGAAGCTAAAAAACGTATGACGCAGTTAGTTGAAAATTTACGTAAAGCTTATGGCCAAAGCATTGACGATTTAACTTGGATGTCGGCAGAAACGAAAAAAGCAGCTAATGAGAAACTTGCGGCTTTTAAAGCTAAAATAGGCTACCCAAATCGCTGGGAAGATTACTCAACATTAGTTATTAAAGCTGATGATTTAGTGGGTAATATTATTCGCTCTAGCGAATTTAATTATAAAAATGACATTAAAAAATTAGGTGACCCTATTCATGCTTGGGAATGGGGTATGACACCACAAACGGTTAATGCGTATTACAATCCAACGGTAAACGAAATTGTTTTTCCTGCGGCAATTTTACAACCACCTTTCTTTAATATGAAAGCTGATGATGCAGTAAATTACGGTGGTATTGGTGCTGTAATCGGTCATGAAATGGGCCATGGCTTTGATGATCAAGGCAGTAAATACGATGCAACAGGTAATATGCGTAACTGGTGGACTAAAGCTGATTTGGCTGAATTTTCTAAACGTACTGCATCTTTAGTTAAACAATATGGTGCTTATAAAGTATTTGATGATTTATATGTCAATGGTAAATTAACTTTAGGCGAAAATATTGGTGACTTATCTGGTGTAACTATCGCTTACAGAGCTTACAAAGAATCTCTACATGGCAAGCCTGCTCCTGTTATTGATGGTTTAACGGGTGATCAACGTTTCTTCATGGGCTTTGCGCAAGTATGGCGTGGTAAAATGGTTGAAAAATCACTACGTAACCGCGTTGCTACCGACCCGCATTCTCCAGGTGAGTTCCGCGCATTAGGTTCATTATCAAATATGCCACAATTTTACAGTGCATTTGACGTAAAACCAGGTGACAAAATGTATATTGCTCCTGAAAAACGCGTAAAAATTTGGTAAAAAATGACTTAGCTCCATATAAAACGTAGTAATGTCATGCTGATACTAAGCTTTATCAGCATGACTATTTTAGTCTTATAAAGGTGGTTAAACCATTAAATACAAGTTAGCAGTAATTAAATTAAAACGCTTGATGTACTTCATTAGGCGTTTTTTATTTTAAAGGCAAAACTTTACTATTTCCCTTTACGAATATTATTTTGATATACTAGCCCAAAATTTTTGCACTTTTTTAGTGCTAACCTTTTGGAAAACCCAAAATGATCTCTGTTGTTATTCCTGCGAAAGACGAATTAGAAAATATTAAACCCCTTGTAGAAGAAATATACGCGGCATTAAATACACCTGAATTTGCACAAGAAGGGTTTGAAATTATTTATGTAGATGATGGCAGTACCGATGGCACATTTGATGAAATTGCACGATTAAAAAACAATGGTTTTCCAGTATTACGCGCGTTAAAGCATAAAGAAAGTGTTGGTCAAAGTACCGCTGTTTTTGATGGCGTTAAAGCCGCACGGGGCGAATTGATTGTTACTCTTGATGCAGATGGTCAAAATAACCCTATTAATATTCCTGCGATGTTGACACAAGCTTATAATTTACCAAAAGGGGCTGATTTTTGTATTGCTGGTTATCGTAAAAACCGTAAAGACACCGCTTGGTATCGCTTGCAATCACGTATAGCCAATAAAGTTCGAGCGAGTATTTTAGACGATGGTACACCCGATACAGGTTGTGGCTTAAAAGTATTTCCACGCGCTACCTTTTTACAATTACCTTATTTTGATCATATGCATCGCTACATTCCTGCGTTAGTAAAACGTTTAGAAGGGAAAATAGTGGTGGTGGAAGTTGACCACCGTAATCGTCAGGCAGGTGAATCTAAATATAATATGTGGAATCGATTATGGGTTGGCTTAGTCGATATGTGGGCGGTACGCTGGTTACAAAAGCGCAATAAAGTCAGTGAAATAATTGA
>WGGB01000239.1 GCA_015491935.1 Alteromonadaceae bacterium | reverse complement strand
TTGATCAAGTTAATAGTGCTAATCCACAAGCTTTTCGAGCACCCCTTGATGAATTTATTGTCTATAACAGTGCTTTAACTACGAGTGAAATTACTACTATATATAACAATCAAGCAGCAGGTAAAAACTGGGATAATACTACACGTGCAGCAGTTGTTTGTGGTGATTTATTGGGCTTTTATCGGTTCGAGCAAACTAGCTTTGCTGGCGGTATTACTGACACCAGCGGTTATAATCATAATGGTACTAACTTAGGCGGTTCATCTATTGCAGCGGGCAAGTATTGTAGGGGGTTTGATAGTAATGGCAGCAATAGCAGTTTTAATACGAATAATGCTTTTTCGAGTAATATAGACTTAGATGACCAAGTTGGGCTTAAAGGTACTATCAGTTTTTGGTATAAAAGTAATAATGACTGGGATAGTGGTGGCTACAATGGCGGCGGCGAACGTACTTTGTTTGATGCTAGTAAAGATTTTGGTTGGGGGATATACAATAAATATTTTCAGTTAGGGATAGATTATAACGGTCAACTACGGTTTACCTTTGAAGATAGCTATGATAATGATTTTTATCTATATGAGCCACCAAGTACTGCGCGTAGTAGCAATACTTGGTATTATTTATCGGTTACATGGGATTTTATTACGGATAATTTTCAAATATATGTTAATGGCAGTTTGGTTTCTTCTGCCTATATGAATACTAATGGAGCAATGAAAGATTTAGGTGATATTATGTTTGGTGATAATTCATCTGTTTATACGGCTAATAATAATAATTACCCTTTTCCACCTGTTTTTCCTTTTTTTCTTTCTTCTCCTTATTCTGCTAATGGTCAGTTTGACGAAGTACGCATCTACAAAAAAGTGTTAACGCAAAACGAAATACAAACTGATATGAATAACAATGAAGGTTGTTTTAATATCGACCATTATCAAATAGATCATGACGGCAGGGGTTTAACTTGTTTGCCTGAAACAGTTACCATAAAAGCCTGTACCGATGCCAATTGTTCTACATTAAGCACAAGCCCTGTGAAGTTAAATTTTCAAGGTAATACAAATACAATAAGCACGCCAACATTCACAGGTTTAACAACCGTAACTTTTAATCATACCGTAGCTGAAACGGTCAATTTATCTATTGCTAATGCTAACATATCTGCCAGTAATTCATATAGTTGTGATGATGGCTCAACGACGAGTTGTGATATAATTTTTGCCGATACAGGCTTTCGATTTTTAGTTGACGGTAACGCAATTAATATTCCCACTCAGCTATCAGGAAAACCCTCTAATACGGGTTACCATAGTGCTAATTTAGCCTTGCAGGCGATTAAGAAAAACCCTGATAGTGGCGCCTGTGAAACCGCATTAGTCAATAATGTTGCCATAGAATTAGCCGCTAAATGTACTAACCCTACAAGCTGTGCAGGTAAAGTTGTCAATATTAATGGTACAAATATACCTACTTTATCAAATGTTGCTGCATTAACTTATAACAATGTAAATTTAGATTTTGGTTCTAATTTAAGTAATTCAGCGCCATTTATTTTTAATTACCCCGATGCTGGTCGAATAAGACTTTATGCGCGTTATAATATCCCTGATAATGGTATTCCATCAGGAAACTATATGACCGGCAATAGTAACGCTTTTGTTGTACGTCCTTTGGGTTTCTATGTTGATGTTGTCGGTAATCCTGCCGCTACCAATGCTAATGGCACTGTTTTTAAAAAAGCAGGGGAAGTATTTACTACCATTATAAAAGCGGTGCAATGGCAAGCGGGTGATGATACTAATAATGATGCTAAACCTGACACTAATGCGTCGTTAAGCAATAATGGCGTAACACCAAATTTTAGCAATGAAAGTGTTCCTGAATCAGTCATTATTAATCAAACGTTAAAGTCACCATTAGGCGGAAATAACCCTACATTAGCGAATAACCTGTTTGCGGCCAATCTTTTTACTAACGGTATTGCTACGCGCAATGATTTGTCGTGGTCTGAGGTTGGTATTTTGCAATTTGATGTTGGCTTAACCGATAGTCAATATATTGGAACCAGTAATATTATAAGTACAGTGCCTTATGTTGGTCGCTTTACTCCTGATCATTTTGCTGTAAATATTACTAATAATGGTACCTTTCAAAATACTTGTAGTACGGGAGCAACGCCGTTTACTTACATTGGGCAGGCATTCAACTATGATTCTGAGCCTGAGATCACCGTAACCGCTCAAAATTCTATATTAACGGGTGGCGTATATGGAACCACAAAAAATTATACTCAAACGGGTTATCAAAAATTAATAGCCACTGATCTACAGCGAACTTTTGCACTTAACGATAGCATTAAAAATGGAGCTGACAATAGCACGCCGATGGCTGTTATGGTAAATAGTACGAGTAATGGTTCTTTAATCAATGATAATGCTAACGGTAATAATGGTCAGTTAATTTACACCTTTAATACTAATGACAGCTTTACTTATACAAAAAATGCCAATGCTAAAGTTGCCCCTTTTGAAGTTGCAGATCCTGCTGTTATTCCCGCGGTTTCACAATATAAAATCACCCTCAATAGCCTTACTGATAGCGATGGGATAAATGCGGCAACAACGACACCACAAGACGTGATCCCAACAGGGCTTAATCTCCGCTTTGGTCGACTACTTATTGATAATGCCTATGGGCCAGAAACTAGCGATTTACCATTACCCATGACCATACAATATTGGGATGGTAATAACTATGTCACCAATACACTCGATAGCTGTACTAATTTTAATGCTGATTTAACCGCTAATTATACGTTAACCAATACGGGTTTAAATCCTGCGCTGCCAACTAATGTTAATAGCAGTTCTGGCAGTGGTACTTTCGCGAGTGGAGTTGCCGAAATATTATTGTCGAAACCTAACAATAATGCTCAAGGACAAATTCGTTATACTTATGACGCCACACCCGCTTGGTTATTAGACGATTGGGATGGTGATGGTAATTTTGATAATAAACCTTCAGCGATTGCCAGTTTTGGTATTTTTAGAGGAAACGACCGTATTATTTATTGGCGTGAAATACATCAATAACTTTGGCTGAATTAAACCTTATTTGGTATTTTTAATATTTTTTAACAAAAAAAGCATTTATTTTGTTATTTTTTAAAAAACAGGGCACACATTGCTTAAATACTCGGGTATGATTACGCAGTTAATAATAAATTTAATTTCCATGGTAAATCATATTATAGTTTATTTACTTAATGAGCATAATACGTATATTTACGGTGTAAAAAGATAAGGCAATTTAATGTTTAAAAAATTACGCGGTATGTTTTCAAATGACCTATCAATCGATTTAGGTACTGCCAACACCCTTATTTATGTAAAAGATCAAGGAATTGTATTAAATGAACCGTCAGTCGTAGCAATTCGACAAGATCGCGCTGGTGGCACTAAAAGTGTTGCCGCTGTAGGTACTGCTGCGAAACAAATGCTTGGTAGAACACCTGGTAATATTGAAGCTATTCGCCCAATGAAAGACGGTGTTATTGCAAACTTTTTTGTGACTGAAAAAATGTTGCAGTATTTTATTAAACAAGTACATAGCAATAATTTTTTACGTCCTAGTCCGCGTGTTTTAGTGTGTGTGCCATGTGGTTCAACACAAGTTGAGCGTCGTGCAATTCGCGAGTCTGCATTAGGTGCAGGTGCGCGTGAAGTTTATTTAATTGATGAACCTATGGCCGCGGCCATAGGTGCTGATATGCCAGTGTCTGAAGCAACAGGATCTATGGTGGTAGATATTGGTGGCGGTACTACTGAAGTCGGCATTATTTCATTGAACGGTATTGTCTATTCATCATCAGTGCGCATTGGCGGTGATAAATTTGATGAGGCTATTATCAACTATGTACGCCGAAATTTTGGTAGCTTAATTGGTGAGGCTACCGCTGAGCGTATTAAACATGAAATTGGTAGTGCATATCCAGGTGAAGAATTAATAGAGCTCGAAGTCCGTGGACGTAATTTAGCCGAAGGTGTACCACGTAGTTTCACTTTGAACAGTAATGAAATATTAGAAGCATTGCAAGAACCTTTAACGGGTATTGTTAGTGCTATTATGGTGGCATTAGAGCAATCTCCACCAGAGCTTGCCTCTGATATTTCTGAGCGCGGTATGGTATTAACCGGCGGTGGCGCTTTATTAAAAGATTTAGATCGCTTATTAATGGAAGAAACAGGGATCCCTGTAGTGGTTGCCGATGATCCATTAACCTGTGTTGCTTTAGGTGGTGGTAGAGCGTTAGAGATGATTGATATGCATGGTGGCGATTTATTCTCCTACGAGTAAATTATTTTTTACTTACGATATGCTTAGTTTGTTTAAATAAACTCACCTTGAACTCATTTACATAATGTCATCCTGAACTTTTTTTAGGATCTTAGTTTTTTAATTTTTAGGTAATTCGTTCATTGGAACCTATTTTTAATAATGAATCATCCCCACAGCACCGACTTATGTTGGTGCTGTTTTGTTCTGCACTTTTAATTTTTTTTGATCACAAAATGGGTAGCTTTGATACGGTTCGAGGCTACTTACAATCGTTAGTGAGCCCATTGCAATATATGGCAAACACCCCAAAGCAACTGTTAACATGGGCATCAGAAAATATTACTACGCGCAAACATCTTGTTGAAGAAAATCAACGTTATAAAATTAATGAACTCAAGCTTAAGCAGCAATTATTAGAGCTTGATATTATTAAAGCCGAAAATAATCGTCTACGTTCTTTGTTAGCTTCACCATTACGTTTAGGTACTAAAAAAATGGTGGCCGAAATACTATCAGTAAATAACGACCCTTATAGTCACCAAGTGGTGATAAACCGTGGTGCTAATGATGGTGTTTTTGAAGGTCAGCCTGTACTTGACGAAAAGGGTATTGTTGGACAAATATTACACGTGGGGACTACGTCTAGTCGAGTGCTATTAATTACTGATTTAACAAATGCTATCCCTGTACGTATAAAGCGAAATGGTGTGCGTTTAGTTGCCACGGGCTCAGGACAAATCGATCGTTTAACACATAACTTTGTGCCTCATAGTACGGATATTCATCAAGGTGACTTATTGGTAACTTCAGGCTTAGGAGGTAAATTTCCTGAAGGCTATCCTGTCGCACGAGTAATTTCGGTTAAGCAAGATGAGTCACGTCCTTTTGCTCGGGTTGTTAGTAAACCCGTTGCACAAATAGATCGTTTGCGTTATTTACTTTTATTATGGCCTGAGAAAAAAACGACTATTTTTGCGCCTAAACCAAGCACATCAAAAAACAAAAAAGTATTGAAAAAAAAGGTGCATAGTAAAGCCACCCGTCACTTAACAGGTGCTCACTAATGCTTAGTAATAACGGTATCATGATTTTATTTACATTATTGTTAGCACTAATGTTAACCATAATGCCAATGCCTATTAATGTTGATGCTTTTCGCCCTGATTGGGTACTTATTGTAATGTGTTATTGGAGTATTGCCTTACCCAATAAAGTGAATGTTTTTACCGCTTGGGTATTGGGTTTTATTATTGATGTATTACTAGGCTCTGTACTTGGGGTTCATGCTGGTGCTATGGCACTTTGTATTTATATTGCCGCAGTAAATTATCAAAAAATTCGTAATTTTTCATTATGGCAACAAGCATTAATTGTGAGTGTTTTATCTGCACTTTATCACTTGATTACTTTTTGGTTAGAGCATTTTTTAACTAATGTACCTTTTTTGATCAGCTATTTATATCCCGTGATAACTAGTCTTATTATTTGGCCATGGGCTTTTTTGTTATTACGTAAAGTGCGTCGGCATTTTTTAATCAAATAATACATAGTCATTAAAAATAATGAGTAATTACCTTATAAAAGTTAAAACATTATGAACCTATCGTTAATTCTAGCCTCTAAATCACCACGAAGAAAAACATTGCTCCAGCAACTGGATTATCAGTTTTCTTGTGTTAGTGCTGATATTGATGAAAGTGTTTTTGTTAATGAAAAAGCAGAAGATTATGTATTGCGTGTCGCTACTGCCAAAGCACAAGTGGTTGCGCAGCAAAATAGTAATGCTGTGATTTTAGCTGCAGATACAAGTGTTATAGTCGATAATAAAATACTAACGAAACCCATTGATTTTAATGATAGTAAGCGCATACTATCGACGTTATCAGGTCGGCAACATCAAGTTTTAACCGCCGTAGCCATTATTTATAAACAACAAATTAATTCGATAGTTGTGAGTACCGATGTTTTTTTTAAAACATTATCAGCACAAGAAATAAGTGATTATTGGCATACTGGCGAACCACAAGATAAAGCTGGAAGTTATGCAATTCAAGGGATCGCTGGTAAGTTTATCACCCACATTCACGGTAGCTATTCTGCAGTTGTTGGTTTACCTTTATATGAAACAGAACAATTATTAACAAAGTATTCTTTTGGAAATAACTTAACTTAAAAGAAGTAATTATTGATGGTTAGTGGTGAATTATTAATTAATGTAACACCTAGTGAGACACGAGTTGCCTTAATTGAAAATGGTGTTTTACAAGAAGTACATATAGAACGTGAAGCAAAGCGAGGTTTAGTGGGTAATGTTTACTTAGGTAAAGTTATTCGAGTATTACCTGGTATGCAAGCCGCTTTTGTGGATATAAATTTAGACAAAGCTGCATTCTTACATGCAAGTGACATTAACTCTAAATTATTATTAAACACTAATGACAGTATTCATAATGAAAAAGCTGCCGACATTCAAACTTTAGTGCATGAAGGACAGTACCTTATGGTGCAAGTTGTAAAAGACCCTTTAGGCACCAAAGGAGCGCGCTTAACAACAGATATTACCATTCCATCTCGTCATTTAGTGTTAATGCCTAATGCGAATCATGCGGGAATATCACAACGTATTGAAGATACTAAAGAGCGTGATCGTTTAAAAAAAATAGTTAATCCTTATTGTGATGACAGTCATGGCTTTATTGTGCGCACAGCCGCAGAAGGTGTTGGTGAGGATGAATTAAGACATGATGCTGAATTTTTACGTCGTGTTTGGCAAAAGGTTTCAGA
>WGGB01000238.1 GCA_015491935.1 Alteromonadaceae bacterium | reverse complement strand
TTATGGGCACGTCGTAAAATTGCCGATTTACTTGACGGATTAGTCACAGGTAAAGATCCTGAGCAAGTAAAACAACAAGTACTTACCACGTCTATTAGCCATCAAATTATTTCACCCTATAGCAGTTTTATTGCCTTGGAAAAACGGCCTAATACTCAACAAAATAATCAACCATTGTTAGCAAACAAGCTATTAGCGAAAAACAAAACAAGTTCAAGTGCAAAGACACTTAACATTGCCATGCCGCAAACGGCTTTGGGCTGGCAACAACAATTATTGTTCGGCTTGCTGTTATTAACTTTTGCGGGAGTAATGTTAATACCGCAAACAAAACCTAATAGCAGAGATTAGAGTGATGAAAATAAAGAAAAAACACTGTGTATTGTTGTTACTGCTATTCGGCATTGCGCTGTGTGCCCATGCCAGCTGGATGCCTGCTAAAGCTTGGCTAGCTGAAAAATTAATCCAGCGTAGTTGGCAGAATTTTCAGCAAACAGGAAAAACATTAAAACCTTGGCCGTGGGCCGACACTCACGCCATTGCTAGCTTAAAGTTTGTTCGCTTAAAACGTAAGGTTATCGTGTTAGACGGCGGCGACCCTAGCACTTTAGCATTCTCAGCTGGTGCTGTTGCCCCTTTTAATCAAGCCTTTAGTTACTTACCCTTTGTTGTCGCAGGGCACAGAGACAGCCATTTTTCATTTTTATCTGAGGTACATATGAGCGATATAATTTCATTAACTGACGAACATGGACGCGATCAATTATATCAAGTAGATAGTATTGAAGTGATAGATAGCCAAAAGCAGCAACTCACTGCTTTTGCTGCACATGACGGTTTATCAATAGACTCAACAAAGGAGTCAAATCTAGAGTCAAATGCCGAATTGATTTTAATTACTTGTTACCCGTTTAATGCTCTCTCTGCGGGCGGTTCATTACGTTATGTGATCAGAGCAAAGGCATTAACTTAACACCCTAAGCACCAGCACACGCATAAAATAAATTAAATTAATGGAGACAATAGAATTGATTTAACGATTTGAGCTATTTTTCTTTTTCATGTTAATAACTTTTCGGGCAATGGCGAGTAATTCAGGTGAAATATCATCTGCGCCGCCTTTTATTAATTTAGTAACATCACCCGATGAAAATAATGAACCACGCTCAGATTTTACCCCTAATGATCTCACATAATCTTTCGTTTTTCCTGTGCTGGCTGTATCTATATATTTAAAAACCACTTGTTCATTAAAGCTTTGTGGCTCTTGCTTTAAGGTAAATATTTCATCAGAAATAGCTTTCATATCGGCTTCTAATAATTCAATTAATTCGTTGATATTGGTATATGGTTTCATTAAATTTTACTCTTTATAATTCTATTTTTTATATAGAAACGGGTGTATAAAAATATTAATCAGCAACATTTTTCAATTTCACTGGTTCAATCATGATACTGCTAGTTGCATCACTTAGCCAAATTTGACCTTCACTGATATTACATTGCAAATTCATCTTACGCGCAACCATTTGTCCTAATGCAGTTACCGATTCTTCAGGAATATTGCAAACGGATAAATTACGATAACGCTCCAACGCTTGCTGGTTTTGCTGCCACCAAATATCTGCGCTGCGCCCTGCATAGGTAAATAGTTGTACTTGTTTGGCACGACCACTGGCTTTACGTAGCCATTTTTCATCGCTTTGCCCAAAAGCTACCCACAACTCAATTTCACCGCTAAGCGTTTTTTCGCATAATTCAGGCTCGTCTTCTACTGACAAGCCTTTACTAAAGGTTAAATGCTCACTAGCATTGATCATAAACGCCAGTAAACGCACCATCATCCGCTCATTATTTTCTGAGGGATGCTGGGCTAATGTCAGGGTATGATCTTGATAATAACCGCGATCCATATCGGCGATTTGTAATTGAACTTTAAATACGGTTGCTTTTAATGCCATGATTGACCCAATTTGAATTAACGAAAAATGTAGGTTAAGGACTTACCCAATATGTGTCGCAGCAAGCTACGACCTACAAAACGCCGCAAGCGGCAGTGGGAATTAAACTCTATCAGAGTAATGCCATGAATGATGCGCTTAAGTTAAATGAGCAAAATAGCGCTGCAGTCTACACTAGCTGCTGTTTTTGCTCAAATTCAATAGTAAAAGTAAAAAGAGTGTGTTGTATTAACGATTACAAATGAAAAAATATTCAACAATCTATTTCGTTTGCTTCACTAATACGTTGCAGGCGATCTTGTTCTTCCATAAAAGCAGCTTTTATTTCTTCAATTACGTTATCAACATCAGCAGCCATATTATTGTCTTTAAATAGCCCAGTAAGTGCTGTTTCGATAGTTAATTCTCCGCTTTCATACAAAGCCCACATTTCTTGTGCATATTTACTTGCCAATAGCTCAGGCGCAAATTGTCCATAGTAATCCGTTATATTATCAACATCACGAATTAACATCGCTTTGGCATTATTATTGGCTGACGCATCTACCGCTTGCGGTAAATCAATGATCACTGGGCCATATTCATCAACCAGCACATTAAATTCTGACAAATCGCCATGCACAATACCAGCGCAAAGCATCCGCATAATATAATTCATCACTAATTCATGATCTTCAATCGCTTGTTCTTTTGACATAACCACATCATTTAATCGTGGCGCAACGTCTCCGCCTTCATCGGTAATGAGCTCCATGAGCAACACGCCGTCAAAACAACCAAAAGGTTGCGGAACTCGAACACCCGCTTCGGCTAAAGAATACAGTGCATCTACTTCAGCATTTTGCCATGCTTGCTCTTGTTGGTTACGACCATACTTAGAGCCTTTTTCCATGGCTCGGGCGCGTCGACTGTTGCGACTTTTTCTACCTTCTTGATATTGCGCAGCTTTTTTAAAGCTGCGTTTATTGGCTTCTTTATAAACTTTGGCGCAGCGAATTTCATCGCCGCAGCGCACCATATAAACAGTTGCTTCTTTACCACTCATTAATTGACTGATCACTTCGTCAATTAAGCCATCATCGACTAGGGGTTGTATTCGTTTTGGAATTTTCATAGCGCCTTTATACAGCAATTTAAGATAAATTTCTTCTATAAAGGTGAATTTCAGTAAGTCAGGGATCTGACCATTTGATTTTTAATGTGAGGCTAACCAAGTTTTAACATACTTATCAACACCTGAAGGATATGGAATACCGTCTTCAACACCAACATAGAGTAAGCACATATCTTTTCTTTTTTTAAACACTCCTTGGTATTTAGTTAACCAAAAATCAATATGTTGATATAATTTTTTACTTAATTGAATTTCATTGAAAATATCAGGATTCATAGCTAACTCATTAAAAATAGCTTGGTTATTTTTATATAAACCATTATCTGTGATAGCTCTAATTTGTGCGCAAACAAATAATTCTTCTTTAGTCATTTGTTGATAATAATGAGAAAAAAACATTTCCCACTGACGATGGCGTTTAATGTTTAACCGTTTTTCAATCATATTAGCCAGTTGTTGACGTCGTTTTAATTGCGCTTGAAATGCTGACACAGTTTTGTCTTGATATTCGGCTATTTGAACAATGCTACTTTTAAGCTCTGTTGCAACTTTATTTTGCCAATAAAAAAGAATACTGATAAATAAAATAATTAAAGATAATGCAAGTAAGCCATATTTTTTCGTGTTGATATTATTTTTCTTGCTTTTTGGTACGTGGTGATTAACCGCAGGCATACAAAAGCCAGCGCCACGTATGGTTTGAATATATTTTTGTTGCTCGCCGTCATCACCAAGAATAATACGAGTATCAGAAACTAAACGGGCAAGCGACCATTCACTAACAATGGTATTGGGCCATAGTAAGCTATTTAATTGCTCTTTACTTACTGGCTCTGGACTAGCTTGCGCTAAAATGCGCAACAATTCGAACATCCGTGGCGATATTTTAATATCTTCAGTATTTTTTTGTAAACGTTGCCTTTTGAGGTCTAAATAAAAAGGTTCAAAAGAAAACCCGATGTTATCCATTACTATTTATTAATTCCAATACTATGCGTTAGCGATGTATTAAACCATATCAAGTGATAATGTATTATTCAATATAATTGTAAGTCATTGTTTTTTATATACTCAAATAAATTTCACAATCATTCACAAACGATATTAGTAACAATACTGCTATATTCTATCGAGTTTCAAATTTTTAATTATTTAAATAGATAGGATGCTAAAAATGAAAAAATTAATGGTCATGTTAGCCGTGCTCTGCGCACTATTCGTACAAGTAGCACAAGCTGGTTTAATAAAATCATATGCCTATGAAACAACAGTGTTCAACGGCTATGCGGGTGGTCCACTCCTTAATAAAAGCAGTAACTTACTAAATAGAACTCTTGTAGCTAACTATATTACGTCAAGTGGTTCTTACAATACTCAAACATGGGCAGGCGCAAGCCAAGGGAGCGGTAACTCGACACGTTTTAATGGTGGTTTTGTTAATTATTCGTCTTCTAAAATTAATGACATTATTATTTCATATACAGGTAATAATCAATTACGGTCGAACAGTGTTAATGGCTCGGTTCATGTGAGCAATGCGGTAAATGTTGATGGTGATACAGGAGTATTAGCTTCTTCTTTTTTCGGTATTAATTTACTCGTTGCAGGTAACCGAGCTTCTAGCAATTTAACAGGTAATGATTTAATAAATAATTTATTTACTTGGAGTACCAATATGAATTTTTTACTAAATCAAGCTTTTAGCTTAGAAATAGATTCAAGGTTACGTGTTCAAGGGGGCACACAGAGAAGTGGTTACTATAAAACGGCTTTAGGCGGCTCTCCTGTTTTTATTCTACCAACGGGTTTTAGCGCAAATTCAGCAGATGGATCTATAGTTGATAATTACTATGTTGGTTATAATCCTTTGGCAGCGAACACTCCTAGCACCCCAGTACCTGAGCCGCCAACAAGTATATTACTATTATTAGCAGCAGGTGTTTTTTTCTTTCAATTGAAAAAAGTACACCTTGAAAACAACATCTAGTTAGTTGAGGTAGTTATCAATTAAGGACGACAACAAAAATTTTATACCAAAGTATCTCCGTAGCTATCCATCATTTAGCACAGCATTACACAGTCCATAATAAAGTGAAAATGCTAGGAACAAATCAAGCTTTTTCTAAAACAAATGGGGTTAGATCAAAAT
>WGGB01000237.1 GCA_015491935.1 Alteromonadaceae bacterium | reverse complement strand
ACAGAATACAGAAACCATGCGCTATTTTATGATTGGTTTAAGATTGCTGCTTTAATACTTCTAAAACAACTTCGTGGTGATTTTTGGTTTTAAATTTATTAAATACATGGCTAATTTTGCCATCTAAGCCAATTAAAAAACTTAAACGATGAATACCATCATATTCTCTACCCATAAACTTCTTTAATCCCCATACACCAAAAGCATCGGCAACTTTGTGATCAACATCAGAGAGTAAAGTGAAATTTAAGTGATCACGTTGGCAAAATTTGGCTAGTCGTTTAGGTTCATCAGGGCTAATACCGAAAACAACCGTATTGTATTTATTTAGTTCTTCTTTTATATCTCGTAGCCCTTGTGCTTGTATAGTACAGCCAGGTGTCATTGCCTTAGGGTAAAAATAAACTAATACTTGTTGCTTACCAATATAGTCAGCTAAAGCAACGGGTTCTTCATTTTGGTCTAATAACGTAAATAGTGGTGCGTTATCACCAAGTGTTAATGTATTCATGTTTTTATTTTCTCTTTTTGAGCACTAAGGATAAAGCTACGAACAACTAAGTAAATTAGACTGCACGGGTATTATACAACCTTGTATATCAATTTGATCGCATAATTGTAAAAAATCATTTTCTAATTGTTCAATACTTACTTTGTCAGTCAGGGCAATAAGAATGCGTGATTTAGTTTGTTTAGTTTTTATATCAATTTGGGAGTCTAATGATGATATATCAATTTTTCGAGCTGCAAAAAAAGCCGTCACCACTTTTAATACTCCGGCTTGATCAATACCCGCATAAGTTACTTCAAAATGTTGGGTTAAATTTCTTTTTTTGTAGCCTGAAGTACGTTTCATCATGGTTAACAACTCAAGGTTTTGTGCTAACTTAGGTAAACGCAATTCTATTTGATTGATCGCTCTAGCATTGCCATTTAATAGCATAATAAAACTAAATTCACTGCCAAATATCGCCATTCGACTGTCAAAAATATTACAACCGCATTCGCAGGCTAATTTAGTTAATTCACTGACGATCCCTGTTCTGTCGGCACCTATTGCAGTTAATACTAAATATTGGGACATAAATTGAGCCTGGTTGATGAAAAAAAGCGCGCTATTGTAACTGATTGTTTCAAAAAAAGGAAAACTTCTGCATTCATTAAATCATTAGTATTAATTTTTTCATAAAGTATTACTAAAGTTTCTTGTGTTTAACGGGGCTGAGCAGTAACATTGTCCGCTGTTTAAGTAATGAATGTAATGTCAATGTTCTCAGGAAGTATAGTCGCTTTAGTTACGCCATTTACCCTTGATAATAAAGTAGATTTTGAGGTACTTGCCTCGTTGATTGAGTGGCATATTAATGCGGGTACTCAAGCAATTGTTTTAGCGGGGACTACTGGTGAGTCGGCTACGTTAAGTGATAATGAAAAAGTTACTTTAGCAAGTCAAGCCGTTGCTATTGCGCAAGGCCGTATTAAGTTGCTAGTGGGTAATGGTTCAAATAATACCGCGGCTAGTGTTGGGTTAACCCAACGCTTAAATACGACAGGTATTGATGGTTATTTAACGGTAACACCTTATTATAATAAGCCAACTGATGATGGCTTAATTGCTCATTTTTCGGCTATTGCAAAGGCAACATCACTACCGATTATATTATATAATGTACCAAGTCGTACTTTATGCGATATGAGTAATGAAGTAATTGTACGTTTAGCGGAACTTAATAATATTGTTGGTATCAAAGATGCTACCGCAGATTTATCTCGGTTAAGTGATTTAATTATTAAATTACAAAAAATAGGTAAAAAAGACTTTGCATTGCTTAGTGGGGATGATGCTACCGCAGTAGATTATTGTATTGCTGGTGGACATGGCGTTATCTCGGTGACGGCTAATGTGCTACCTGAAAAAATAGCACAAATGCAACAATTACTACAGAATCAACCTTTAGTTTTGTCTACGGAAAAAAACATGAGTGTAGACAAAACTACTATAGAAAGTATAAAAAGAGAAAAAAACTGCCAACAAGCAAAAGTAATAAATGCGCAGCTTAATGAACTACATCAAGCATTATTTATTGAATCTAATCCTATTACCGTAAAATGGGTTTTATATTGGATGAATAAATTAAAAAATGCTGATTTACGCTTACCTTTATTGAGTTT
>WGGB01000236.1 GCA_015491935.1 Alteromonadaceae bacterium | reverse complement strand
TGTTAACCACCGAAGCTATGGTAACTGACGCACCAGTTAAAGATTCTGCTCCTGCAATGCCTGATATGGGCGGCATGGGTGGAATGGGCGGCATGCCAGGCATGATGTAATTATGCTTGATTAAATTGCCTATTTCATCGTTGCTTTATAACTCGTTTAAGAAACACTAAACGTCGTCATAAAGCGCCTTGAACTAAACAATTTACTCTACGCCTAAATAAGCTTAATCCCTTATTTAAACGAAAGCCCGAATAGCAATATTCGGGCTTTTTTTCTTTCCTATTTTAACAAAGAGCATATAAATCATTTGCGGTAACCGCGCATAGTAGTAGATAATTAAAGATACTTTTTACTGTGAATATAAAACCTATTTAATGAAGCCGAGCACGCCTTTTTCTCTTCAACCACATAATAGCTTTGCGCTAGATTGCTTTACTGACCGATTTATTGAAATTAATCAATTAGCCGATCTTGAGCAGCTTACTCAATTAAGTGATGAATCTTTTTATATTTTAGGTGAAGGTTCTAATACTTTATTTTTAGAATCACAAGCGCCAACGATTATTAAAATGGATCTTAAAGGCATTACTGTGAATGAAACGGATGATGCTTATGTATTAAATGTGGCAGCAGGTGAAAATTGGCATAATTTAGTCTGTTATTGCCTCGAAAAAGGTATTAATGGTTTAGAAAATTTAGCGTTGATCCCTGGTAGTGTTGGTGCTGCACCTGTGCAAAACATTGGTGCTTATGGTGTTGAATTTGCCGATGTTTGTTATTCGGTTAACTATTATGATTTTACCAACAAACAAATGCTTGAATTAAGTAAAGCACAATGTCAGTTTGGCTATCGTGACAGTATTTTTAAACATCAATATAAAAACAAAGGCATCATTACCAGTGTAACTTTGCGCTTGCCGAAAGTTTGGCAGCCTAAATTGAGCTATCAAGGTTTAAGTGATTTAGTGCCGCCGATCACTGCTCAAGTTATTTTTCAACAAGTTGTTGCCATGCGTAGTGCTAAATTGCCCGACCCTAAAAAAATAGCCAATGCGGGTAGTTTTTTTAAGAACCCTATTGTGAGTAAAATGCAATATCAACAATTATCCCAGCAGTATGGAAAAGTACCTCATTATCCACAAGCCGAAGGCAATATTAAGCTAGCGGCAGGCTGGTTAATAGAACAAGCGGGGTTAAAGGGTTATCAGCAGGGTGATGTTGGTGTACATAAAAATCAAGCGCTAGTGTTGGTTAATTATGGCGGCGGTACGGGTGATGAATTATCACAGCTGGCGTTATTTGTTCAACAACAAGTACAAGAAAAATTTAATGTGAATATAGTTCCCGAAGTTCGCCTTATTAGTCATAACGGCGAAATTGATTTTCTCAGCTAGCCTAATTAGCCAAAAAATAGAGTGAGCAATGGCCAAAGCAATTCAAGAAAAAATTATTAAAACGTTAGCGCAAGGTGATTTTGTTTCAGGACAACAGTTAGGAGACAAGCTTGGCGTAAGTCGTGCGGCTATTTCAAATCATATCAAAGCATTAACAGAAATGGGCTTAGATATTTTTCGCGTTACGGGTAAAGGCTATAAACTTGCTCAACCTTTAAGTCTATTAGCCAAAGAAAAAATATTCGCACAATTATCGCAATTAAACCATGATGATATTATTGTTGAAGTGCATTCGCTAATTGACTCAACCAATAGTTATCTACTGCGTAAAATTCCTAATCAAATATCCAAAGGACAAACCTGTGTCGCTGAATATCAACACGCAGGGCGTGGTCGGCGTGGACGACAATGGTTATCACCATTTGGTTCGCATATATATTTGTCAATGTATTGGTCGTTAGAGCAAGGTATGTCACAAGCGATGGGCTTAAGTTTAGTTATTGGCTTGGCAATAAGTGATGCGATTGAACATTATCTTCCCAACCAAGTAGAACTAAAATGGCCAAACGATATTTATATAGCAGGTAAGAAAATTGCAGGTATTTTGGTTGAGCTTGAAGGGCAAGCGCAAGGGTTAAGTCATTGCGTTATTGGTGTTGGTATTAACGTGCAAATGCCAGATTCGACAGGCGAGCAAATTGATCAACCATGGACCGATTTATCGAGTCATGTTCAGCAAGCAATTGATCGCAATGAGTTTGTTGCGCACATCATTGCCAATATGTATAAACGCTTAACTCAGCATCAACAAGAGGGCTTTGTTGCCATGCTTGGTGAATGGCACAGTAAAGATTTATTCCTAAATAAAGCGGTTAAAATTATTACAGGCGATAAAGAAACTTTAGGTACTTATCGTGGTGTCAATGAACAAGGCGCTATGCTGTTAGAAAATGACAATAAAATAATATCGGTTTATGGTGGTGAAGTGAGCTTACGAGGTGTGCAATGACATTATTAATAGATATAGGTAATACCTCATTAAAATATGCTTTTGCACAACAAGGGCAATTAAGTGAAATTAAGCGTATAGAAAATTACAATATCACCCCTGACTACTTTGCAGAACATTGGTATAAAACAAAAAAAATAATTTTGGCCAGTGTTGCACACACTGATATTGCAAAAACTATTATATCTTGTGCCCAGCAAGAAAATATTAATGTTGAGCAAATAGTTACACCAAGAGGGCAGTTTGGTATAAAAGTAGCTTATTCAAATTATCAACAATTAGGGGTTGATCGTTGGTTGGCACTATTGGGGGCTGCAAACACCTTCCCTGAGCAAAATTGTTTAATTATAGATTTAGGTACTGCCACGACCATTGATTTATTGCGTAACGATGGTCAACATCTTGGTGGCTGGATCTTCCCTGGCATTCATACTATGCAGCAGAGCTTGTTAACCAACACCGCTAATATTCAAATAAATAGCGAACAGCAAGCTTCATTATTATTTGCTGATAATACCAGTGATAATGTCATTAATGGTTGCTTAGCTGCAACAATGGGAGCCATTGAAACCGCCATAAAACAAGCTTTGTTATTGGTGGATGAGCTCGATCACGTAATATTAACAGGTGGAAATGCTAGTTTAATTGAACAAAACATAAAAAAAACACCGGTAATAACAGCAAGTCATGTTGTCATTATGAATAAATTAGTGTTTAAAGGCTTGCAAGTTTACGGATAGGGATAGCAATTCGCGTAAAAAAACATCAAACAGTTAAAAAACGCTATTTTTTTTACTTTTACGCTTGCAAGGGACAAAACATTACTCTAGAATTCGCCCCACTTAATGTAGTGCCGACTTAGCTCAGTTGGTAGAGCAACTGACTTGTAATCAGTAGGTCGCCAGTTCGACTCCGGCAGTCGGCACCATTAATACTACTTCTAATGAAGTAGGGAAAAATACTGGAGGGGTTCCCGAGTGGCCAAAGGGATCAGACTGTAAATCTGACGGCTCCGCCTTCGGTGGTTCGAATCCACCTCCCTCCACCATTTTTCAAGATAGTCTGATAGCTAGCGGGTGTCGTATACTGGCTATTACCTCAGCCTTCCAAGCTGATGAAGCGGGTTCGATTCCCGCCACCCGCTCCAACTTTGTGTTGTAGTGCTGATATGGCTCAGTTGGTAGAGCGCACCCTTGGTAAGGGTGAGGTCGGCAGTTCGAATCTGCCTATCAGCACCATTTCCCAAAGTTCTATCCTATTATCTTCACTTAATTATTTTAACAAACCTATACTTTGAGGTATTTTGACGTGGCTAAAGAAAAATTTGAACGCACGAAACCGCATGTTAACGTTGGTACAATCGGCCACGTTGATCACGGTAAAACAACGTTAACCGCTGCAATTTCAGCAGTATTAACTAAAAAATTTGGTGGTGATGTAAAAGATTTCGCCCAAATTGATAACGCACCAGAAGAGCGTGAACGTGGTATTACTATCAATACCTCACACATTGAGTATGATACAGAAACTCGTCACTACGCACACGTAGATTGCCCGGGCCATGCTGATTACATCAAAAACATGATCACAGGTGCAGCTCAAATGGATGGCGCTATCTTAGTAGTAGCGGCAACAGATGGTCCAATGCCACAAACACGTGAGCACATCTTATTATCACGTCAAGTTGGTGTACCTTACATCATCGTATTCATGAACAAATGTGACATGGTAGACGACGAAGAATTATTAGAATTAGTAGAAATGGAAGTACGTGAATTACTTTCAGAATACGAATTCCCAGGTGATGACTTACCAGTAATTCAAGGTTCTGCGCTTAAAGCGTTAGAAGGTGAAGAAAAATGGGAAGAAAAAGTATTAGAACTTGCAAATGCATTAGATACTTATATCCCAGAGCCAGAGCGTGCAATTGATGGTGCATTCATCATGCCGATTGAAGATGTATTCTCAATCTCAGGCCGTGGTACTGTTGTTACTGGTCGTGTAGAGCGTGGTATCATCAAAGTAGGTGACGAAGTAGAAATCGTAGGTATTCGCGATACACAAAAATCTACCTGTACTGGTGTAGAAATGTTCCGTAAATTGCTTGACGAAGGTCGTGCAGGTGAGAACTGTGGTATTTTATTACGTGGTTTAAAACGTGAAGACGTAGAACGTGGTCAAGTATTATGTGCACCAGGTTCAATTTTACCACACACTAAATTCGAATCAGAAGTTTATGTGTTAAGTAAAGATGAAGGTGGTCGTCATACACCATTCT
>WGGB01000235.1 GCA_015491935.1 Alteromonadaceae bacterium | reverse complement strand
TTGCTGCCTATCAAGCATTAAAACTCAGTAATCCTAGTCCTTATATGTTTTATTTAAACGATAGTGACTTTTGTATTTTTGGTGCATCACCTGAATCAGCCATAAAATATCAACAACATACCGACGAAGGTGAACGCCAAGTTGAAATTTATCCTATTGCAGGTACGCGTCCCCGCGGATTTACCAGTGAGGGTAAATTTTCAGCAGATTTAGACTCGCGTATTGAACTTGATTTACGTCTTGATAAAAAAGAGCTAGCCGAACACATTATGCTAGTCGATTTAGCCCGTAATGACATTGCTCGCGTCAGTAAAGCAGGTACTCGTTATGTTGCGGATTTACTTAAAGTAGATCGTTATTCTCACGTAATGCATTTAGTGTCACGAGTATGTGGCACACTCTCTGATGATTTAGACGCGCTACACGCTTATCAAGCCTGCATGAATATGGGCACTTTATCGGGCGCGCCTAAAGTAAAAGCGACTGAGCTTATTCGCCAAGTTGAAGGTAAACGCCGTGGTAGCTACGGCGGCGCGGTGGGTTACATTACTGGCACTGGCGAAATGGATACGTGTATTGTTATTCGCAGTGCCTTCGTTAAAAACGATATCGCACAAGTACAAGCAGGGGCTGGCGTAGTCTTTGATTCTGATCCGCAATCTGAGGCTAACGAAACCCGACAAAAAGCGCAAGCTGTGCTTTCTGCTATACAAAACTCAGCAACAACATTGTTATCAAAGGAGTAAAACTAATGACTCGTTCAATAAAAACGGACAATACACAATTATTTATGCTCGATAATTTAGACTCGTTTACCTACAATTTAGTGGATGAATTTCAAGTAGCTGGCTTTGCCCCCATTATTTATCGCAACACCATTAGCGCTGAGTTTATTTTTGAAAAAATGCAACACTGTGCAACGCAAGGAAAACAAGTGTTGTTAGTGTTATCACCAGGACCTGGCGAGCCAAGCAAAGCTGGCTGTTTAATGGCCTTAATTGCCAAGTGTGCTGGCATATTTCCTATACTCGGTATCTGTTTAGGTCATCAAGCGCTAATTGAACATTATGGCGGCACCATTATTCGAGCCGATGAAATTGTGCATGGTAAATCTTCAAATATTACCCATAGTGGCACAGGGGCATTTAAAAACATTAGTAACCCATTGCCTGTCGCGCGTTATCATTCTTTAGTTGGCAATAATATTCCGCAAAGTCTTATAGTTACTGCAACATTTAACACCAGCGATAAAAAAGACATGATAATGGCAATAGAGCACCCACAAGATGCAGTTATTGGTATGCAATTTCATCCCGAGTCAATTTTAACCACTTATGGCAGTACGCTTTTAGCGCAAAGTATTGAACATTTACTCGCACAGCCACTATCTCAACGCCCAGAGCAAAAATGCAGAAGCACAGAAATTGGAGCATAACATGACAAATTTATTAGCAAGCCTTGTTGATGGTAAATCATTAAATCAACAACAAGCCGAACAGTTTTTCTCGGCAATGATCAAAGGTGAAATAGCCCCTGAATTGTTAGCCGCCGTACTCACCGCTTTAAAAATAAAAGGCGAAAGCCCTGCTGAAATTGCTGGTGCCGCCATTGCTATTCGCGCTAACGCTATGCCCTTTCCTGCGCTTGATTTTGACGTTGCCGATTGTGTCGGCACAGGTGGTGATGGTGCGAATACCATTAACATTTCCACTACAGCAGCAATTTTAGCCGCCGCTTGTGGCTTAAAAATGGCAAAACATGGTAATCGCAGTGTATCGAGTATGTCGGGATCGGCCGATTTACTTGAAGCCTTTGGCGTTAACTTAACCATGACACCTGAAACCGCAAAACAGTGTCTTGAACAAGCAAATTTATGCTTTTTATTCGCCCCAGCTTATCACGCGGGTTTTAAACACGCCGCGCCTGTGCGCAAAGCCATGGGCATACGCACACTGTTTAATATTCTTGGTCCACTCGTTAACCCAGCGCATCCTAAAACCATGTTGTTAGGGGTTTATACGCCAGAGCTTATTAATACTATTGCCGAAAGTTTATTATTAACAGGAGTTGAACGTGCTTGGGTAGTACACGGCAGCGGTTTAGACGAAATAGCTCTGCATGGACAAACACAAATAACTGAAATTAATCAGGGTAAGTTAACTCAAAAGTCAGTTTGCCCTGCTGATTTTGGCTTAGAAAATTATACCCTTGACGATATTAAAGGCGGCACACCACAAGAAAATGCTGACATTATTAAAGCCATTTTATCAGGCAATGGTCAGCCTGCGCATAACGCTGCGGTGATCATTAACTGTGCGGCGTTACTTTATTTACATAATAAAGCCAGCGATTTAAAAACCGCCGCCCAATTAGCCAGTGATGTGTTAGCTTCTGGTAAGGCATTAAGTAGCCTAGAAATCTTAGTTAACATCTCACAGCAAGACGCTTAAGGAAAAGAAGATAATATGAGTAATATTTTAGAAAAAATCGTTAGTGATAAGCGTCTTGAAATCGCCGAATTAAAACAGCACTTACCGCTTGATAGTTTTATTAACGACTTAGTGCCTAGCACTAAAGATATGTACGCGGCTTTAACACGCACCGCGGATAACCCTTATGCAGGTTTTATTTTAGAATGCAAAAAAGCCTCTCCCTCTAAAGGCTTAATTCGCGCTGAATTTGATGTTAAAAGCATTTGTCAAATTTACGATAAATACGCTGCTGCCATTTCAGTATTAACCGATAAAAAATACTTTCAAGGCACTCACGACTATTTAAAAATTGTCAGCGAGACCGTTAATTGCCCAGTGTTAAACAAAGACTTTTTTGTCGACCCGTATCAAGTGTATTTAGCCCGTTACTATGGCGCAGATGCTATTTTATTGATGCTGAGTGTGTTAAGCGACGATGAATATATTAAGCTTAGCGAATTAGCAGCAAACTATAATTTAGCGGTGTTAACGGAAGTGTCTACCGAAGAAGAATGCCGACGTGCAATCAAGCTCAACGCCAAAATGATCGGCATTAACAATCGCAATTTGCGCGATTTATCAACCGATATTAGCCGCACTTTTGAGTTTGCGCCAAGCTTACCCGATGATCGCATTATTATCTCAGAATCAGGTATTTATACCAATGCGCAAGTGCGAGAATTAGCGCCTGCGGTTAGCGGATTTTTAGTCGGTAGTTCAATTATGGCCGAAGATGATATTGATCTTGCTTGTCGTAAATTAATTTATGGCAATAACAAAGTCTGTGGGTTAACTATGCCTGAATATGCACAAGCAGCCGCCAATGCTGGTGCTCGTTTCGGTGGTTTAATTTTTGCTAAAAAATCACCGCGTTATATAACACCTGAGCAAGCAAAAACTATTATTGAGCAAGTGCCAAGCCTTGATTATGTTGGGGTTTTTGTTAATGCAAAACGTACTGACATTGTTGAATTAGCCAAGTCATTAAACTTGACTGCGGTGCAATTACACGGCAGTGAAGAACAAGAGTATATTGATAATTTACGCGCACAGTTTAAGCAAGCAGGCATTGCACAATGCCAAATATTTAAAGCAATCGCGGTTGAAAACAAGCTTGCTGAATTTCCCCTTCATGTCGATAACATTGTCCTTGACGGCAAAAATGCAGGAAGTGGCGAGCCCTTTAATTGGCAAGTGCTAGCTGATGCAAAACAACCGTTAAATACGTGTTTACTCGCAGGCGGTTTGCAGCAAAATAATATCGAGCAAGCATTACATTATATAAACGAATACGAATTATTCGGCGTAGATCTCAACTCAGGTGTTGAGTCTAGCCCTGGTATAAAAAATAGCGACAAACTCAATGCTGTTTTCGCACAGATACGGAATTACTGATCATGACTACATCTCCTAACTCAGCGACACAAAATAAAACCACTTTACCCGCTTACTTTGGCGAATTTGGTGGTATGTATGTTGGCGAATTATTAGTGCCAGCACTCGAACAATTAGAGCAAGCATTTATCGAATCACAAACCGATGAAGCGTTTTTAAAAGAATTTAACGATTTACTGACAAAGTACGCGGGCAGACCAACACCACTGACTTGCTGTCGTAATATTGTTAAAAATCCTTTAGCAAAAATTTATTTAAAACGTGAAGATTTACTGCACGGCGGCGCGCATAAAACTAACCAAGTATTAGGACAAGCTTTGTTAGCAAAACGTATGGGCAAAACAGAAATTATTGCAGAAACGGGCGCAGGTCAGCACGGTGTTGCTACCGCCATTGCTTGTGCTTTATTAGGGCTAAAATGTAAAGTGTATATGGGTGCGGTTGATTGCGCGCGTCAGCAACCGAACGTATTTCGCATGAAACTGATGGGCGCTGAAGTTATTCCCGTAACCGCAGGCTCGGGCACCTTAAAAGATGCAGTAAACGAGGCGCTGCGCGATTGGTCGGCCAATTATGAAAACGCTCATTACTTATTAGGCACTGCCGCTGGCCCGCATCCTTTTCCAACCATAGTACGTGAATTTCAAAAAATGATCGGCGAAGAAGCTAAAGCACAATTTCTTGCAGAAGAAGGTCGCTTACCTGATTATGTTATCGCCTGTGTTGGTGGTGGCTCCAATGCTATAGGTATGTTTAACGATTTTATTAAAGACGAAGGCGTTAAATTAATAGGTGTGGAAGCAGGCGGCAAAGGCATAGACACCAATCAACATGGAGCCACCTTAGTAGCAGGTTCTAAAGGTATGTTACATGGTAACTACACCTATATTATGCAAGATAAATACGGACAAATTGAAGAGTCGTATTCAGTATCAGCTGGTTTAGACTATCCGGCCGTTGGTCCACAGCATGCACAGTTAAAAGACAGTGGACGCGCGCAATATGTCCCCATAAATGACGATGAAGCACTCGCTGCATTTCAATTGTTAGCGTTAAAAGAAGGTATTATTCCTGCATTAGAATCTTCTCATGCACTGGCACAAGCATTAAAAATGGCAGAAACAGCCACCGAAGAAACTATTTATTTAGTGAATTTATCAGGTCGAGGTGATAAAGATTTAGCGCACGTTAATGCTATCCTTGACCCTGATTCAGTGCCAACAGCTACCGTTAAACACCGAGGACAAGCATAATGACTAATATAACCACTCAAACTCCTCAAGCAGGCTTTCGTTACCAACAAGCATTTACCGAGTTAGCAAACAAAAAACAAGGTGCTTTTATTCCTTTTGTCACCATTGGCGATCCTAATGCAGAGCAATCTTTGGCGATCATTAAAACACTGATTGACGCAGGCGCTGATGCCCTTGAATTGGGTATTCCGTTTTCTGATCCTAGTGCTGATGGTGTGACCATTCAAATGGCCGCGTTGCGCGCATTAAATTCAGGCATAAATACCGACATCTGCATTGATATACTAACTAAAGTACGTGAATATGCACCGAACATCCCTATAGGTTTATTATTATACGGTAATTTAGTCTTTGCCCGTGGTATTGAGACTTTTTATCAAGATATGGCCAAAGCTGGTGTTGACTCAGTGTTAATTGCTGATTTACCGATGCGAGAAAGCAAGCCCTTTAGAGAAGCAGCGATAAAACACGCTATTGCGCCTATTTTTATTGCGCCACCTAATGCCAGTGATGACACACTGCGCGAAGTAGCTTCTTATGGCCGAGGTTATACTTATGTATTAAGCCGTGCAGGCGTTACGGGTGCTGATACAAAAGCAGAAATGCCAGCGACACATTTACTCGACACGTTAAAAGAATATAACGCCGCGCCGTGTGTGCTTGGTTTTGGTATTTCACAACCTGAACAAGTCAAAGAAGCACTAAATGCAGGTGCTGCTGGTGCTATTAGTGGTTCAGCCGTGGTAAAAATTATTGAGAATAACTTAGGTGATA
>WGGB01000234.1 GCA_015491935.1 Alteromonadaceae bacterium | reverse complement strand
TCTTTGAAGGTAAAGCAACGACCACAGCTGCACAGGATGAAAAATGGCAAACTATGGTTGATATTGTCATTCAGCCTGATCCACGTTTAAACGAAAAACAGCAACAAATCATCGCCAACGATTTTCAAATGGAAAATGGCACTAAAACAATAAATACACGCGCAGCGCTGGTAAATTATTTACTATTAAGATTACGTATTGACGGCTATAAAAACACCCCAGAAGAACAGCAAATAATATTAACACCCGAGTGCCAAAAAAGGATCAGTCAATATTTACCTAAATAATAAAACACCAAAATAAATGTAGGTTTTCACGAACGCAGCGAGGCACAACATTTGTTTGTCGCAGCAAGCTACGACCTACAAGAGGGAAAATTTTGTAGGTTGTCACGAGCGTAGCGAGGCACAACAAAACGAACAAACCTACATAGTTTCTTTAGAGGTTAAAAGAACAGTATTGCAGCACTAAAAAAAGTTAAGTAGTTTTATATAAAACAAGGAGCGATATAAACAGCTAATGAAAGATTTATCACCATCAGATTTAAAAGCAATTTTACATTCCAAACGGGCTAATTTGTATTACCTTGAATATTGTCGGGTAATGCAAAAAGACGGCCGTGTTTTGTATTTAACTGAAGCCAATTCTCATCAACGAAAAGGTGAAAATCAATATTTCAATATTCCTATCGCCAATACCACGGTGTTACTTTTAGGTAATGGCACTTCAATCACCCAAGCCGCAGTAAGAATGTTAGCGCAAGCAGGTGTGTTAATTGGTTTTAGTGGCGGCGGAGGCACACCGCTTTATATGGCAAATGACGTAGAACAACCGATAGAATGGTTTACCCCGCAATCAGAGTATCGCCCAACAGAATACTTACAAGGTTGGATGAAGTTTTGGTTTGACGACGACAAACGTTTTGCTGCTGCCAAGCAATTTCAACAAGCACGCATTGAGTTTTTACATAAAGTTTGGGGCAAAGATAAAGATCTAAAATCTGAAGGTTTCACCATGAGCGATAGTGGTATTGAAACTGCACTAACACGATTTAACGAACGCATGGCAACGGCCGTTAAAAATTCAGATCTACTGCTAACTGAAGCACAACTCACCAAAGCACTCTATAAATTTGCCGCTAATACCACCAAAACAGACGGCTTTACAAGGCAGCATCAGTCTACTGACTTAGCAAACGATTTTTTGAATCATGGCAACTACTTAGCCTACGGTTTAGCCGCTACCACACTTTGGGTATTAGGCATTCCCCATGGGTTTGCGGTAATGCATGGTAAAACTCGCAGAGGTGCCTTAGTGTTTGATATTGCTGATTTAATTAAAGATGCCATTGTGCTGCCGTGGGCATTTTTGTGTGCCAAAGAAAATGCCACCGAACAAGAATTTCGTCAACAAATACTACAAGCCTTTACCGATCATAAAGCGCTAGATTTTATGTTTGAGCAAGTGAAAATGGTAGCTTTACAAGAAGACCTTAAAAATGAAGAAAAATAATACTGTAGGTCGTCACGAGCGTAGCGAGGCACGACAAAAATATGTAGATTGCTACTTGCTGCAACACAATATTGTAGGTCGGGCTTTAGCCCGTCAAAAAGGTGATCAGCAATGATGGTCACTTTTGTTTCACAATGCGAAAAAAATGCCCTGAAAAAAACACGGCGCGTACTCGACGCCTTTGCCAACCGCATAGGCGACAACACTTGGCAAACGTTAATCACCGAAGATGGCTTAACCACGGTTAAAAAAATGCTCCGCCAAACCGCCAGTAAAAGCACCGCGGTAAGTTGTCATTGGATTAGAACACGCGCTAGAAGCCAATTTTTGTGGGTGGTGGGGAATAAAAGTAAGTTTAATGCAGAAGGTGTAGTGCCGGTGAATTCAACGAGAAAAAATTTATTAAATAGCGATATTGAAAGTGACTGGAAATATCTCCCATTAATTAAATCATTAACTGCCATTTCAGCGCTATTTCATGATTGGGGTAAAGCATCCAAATTATTTCAAGAGAAATTACACCCTAATAGTAAAAACAAGTTTAAGGGTGATCCTATTCGCCATGAATGGATTTCAGTATTATTATTGAACACTTTTATTCAAACATCAGATGATAAAAAATGGCTCAACAAGTTAGTTAATGGCGACATCGCCGAGCAAAAACTTAAGCAAGGATTGAATGAAACACAACAAGTCTGCTTAGGAAAACTACCTGATGCGGCTAAATTGGTTGCTTGGTTAATGGTTTCTCATCATCGTTTACCAAATTTTTCAAATGATCGCAGAAAAACGAGAAATGAATGGCTTGATGTTGAATCTCCTGATTTAACAACGCTACTTAAACGTATTACTCAAGAATGGGGGTATGAAAATAGGCAAGACGAGCCTGAGTATCAAAAACGCGTTAAACATTGTTTTGAATTTCCAAACGGTTTTTTATCGCAATCAAGTGCATGGCTAAAACAGGTAAAACGTTGGTCAAATAGTTTATTGCATTGTTTACCGCTAATTGAATCGGCCATGCAAGATGGTAGTTACCGGTTAGTCTTGCATCATGCACGTTTATGCTTAATGTTAGGTGATCATTTTTACTCATCGCAAGACGCGGCTAAACAATGGCAAGATAGCATGGGATTATTTGCAAATACCGATAGAGAAACAGGTGAATTCAAACAAAAATTAGATGAACATTTAGTGGGTGTGGCAAAAAACTCGTTAAATACAGTACATTTACTGCCTGCTTTTGAGCAAGAGCCACCCGTCGCAACTGATATTCAATCGTTAAGAAAGGCAAGTCCTACAGCGTTTAAGTGGCAAGATAATGCAGTTACTAAAATTGTTGAATGGAAAAAACAACAAGATAAAAAAGCCGTCGGTTTTTTTGCGGTCAACATGGCAAGTACCGGTTGTGGCAAAACCTTTGCTAATGCCAAAGTGATGCGTGCATTATCGGTTGATGGTAAAAGTTTACGTTATATTTTAGCGTTAGGTTTACGTACGTTAACCTTACAAACAGGTGATGAATACCGTGATCGCATTAAATTAAGCAAGCAAGATTTAGCTGTGCTGATTGGTTCTCGGGCAGTAGCCGAGCTTCATAATAAACAAATCGCTGAAAAAGATAAAATAACCGAAGAAGTATTAGGCTCTGAATCGAAACAAGCACTGCTCGATGAAGAATTTGATTATGAGTGTGAATTACCCGAAGAGGGGATGAGTACGGTATTAACGTGTAATAAAGATAAACAATTTCTTTATGCACCTGTTTTAGTTTGTACCATTGATCATATGATGGCAGCAACTGAAACCAAGCGAGGTGGTCGTTATATTTTGCCGAGCTTACGGTTAATGTCGTCAGACTTAGTGATAGATGAAATTGATGATTTTACAGGAGATGACTTAATCGCTATTGGGCGTCTTATTCATTTAGCGGGCATGTTAGGGCGCAAAGTTATGATCTCATCGGCTACTATTCCACCTGATTTAGCACAAGGCTATTTTAATGCTTATAAAAAAGGTTGGCAGATTTTTTGTAATAGTCGCGACGAAGTTAAAGCCGAAATTGGCTGTGCTTGGATTGATGAATTTCGCACCAATGTCGATTCGATTTATGTTGAAAACAGTGAAAATGCGTTACCACAATATCAACAACAACACAGTGCATTTATTGAAAAGCGCGTTAACAAATTAGCACAGCAAGTTGCTAAACGAAAAGCGGAAGTTATTGTTTGTCCGTTACTAAAGCAGCAAGAAAATACTCATCAAAACACAGGGCAAGTTGAATTATCCGAAGAAACAAAACAAACACAATATTTTTCAACCATACAGCAAGCCATTTTAACAAAACACACACAGCATCATAGTATTGATAATAAAACTAAAATTAAAGTTTCATTTGGCGTAGTGCGTATCGCTAATATTTCGCCGTGCGTTGCACTAACCAAATACTTATTACAAGCAGACTTTAATGTCGACAACACCCCTGAAAACACGCAAGTAAAAGTAATGGCATACCACAGCCAGCAAGTATTATTGTTACGTCATGAGCAAGAAAAACACCTTGATGCGGTATTAAAACGCAAAGAAAAACAAGGTGAAGAACAGCAAGCGTTATCTAATCCTATTATTAGAGACCACCTTGATACTTTAAGTAAAAATAATAAAGCAGTGCAAAATGTTATTTTTATTTTAGTGGCAACGCCTGTGGAAGAAGTTGGGCGAGATCATGATTTTGACTGGGCAATTGTTGAACCCTCATCTTACCGCTCAATTGTACAGCTAGCAGGGCGAGTACGTCGCCATCGATCAACGGCGGTTGAGAAGGAAAATATTGGCATTATGCAATATAACATCAAAGCCTTTAAAGCCAATGATAAAGAAGATAAAGCGTACTTTATAAAGCCAGGCTATGAAGATTGTCTTGATACTTCATTACCATTTCATGATTTAACTAAATTAGTTAACGAAGAACAGACATCATCGAACTTAAATGCCATTCCTCGCATTAAAAAGTTACCAGCGTCAGACAAGCAAATTTTAGCGGCAGTTGAGCATAAAGTAACGGCTAAAGATTTAACCCATTTTAGCAATGTTGGCGCTAATACTTTGCAGGGTTATTTAACGCAAACATGGTATTTAACTGCGTTACCACAAGTATTAACACCTTTTAGGCAAAGTGAACCGAGTATTAATTTATTTCTCTTTTATAACCAATTACAAGATGATTGTTATTTCACCGAAAAAGATGAAACAGGAAAGCCGTTAATGAATATAAATTATCAAGCCACAAATCGCGAAGGCATATTTAACATTAATCATGTGGTTTTAAGTGAAAAACAGCAACAAAATTTGTGGCTTACTCGTAATTACCAAGGCTTGCTTTCAGAGTATATCAGTGAGCCTTGGTTACCGAGTAAAAAAAGTGTTTCTCTTCGTTATGGTGAAATATCGTTAAGAGAACAAGAAAATACCGAATATGAATATAACGATCAGTTTGGACTGGTAAAAGTGGATAACAAAGGAGCTGAAAAATGCTAGATCCCGAAATAGAGAAATTTTTCTCTGAACGAAAAGAAGCATGGTTGAAAAAAAATGTTAAATCTTCAATGGATGATGATGTAAAAAATGAGCTAGAAAAGGAATGCAATGATTTCTATAGTTTACCCAATTGGTTGCCATTTGCTGCAAAAAATGCAGTTAAAAGAGCCATTTCTAGTCATCCTAGTAAATTTTCTCATCCTGATGTTGGCGCATCAAAAACGAATATAAAGAAGAAAAATTACGTATCACCAATCATAAATACAGGACATTTTCATGAAGATGGTTTCTTAAAGACAGGAAATGTTCAAAATATCAGTCTTGACTCTACGGGCAATGGCACTGAAGTTGGCGCTATTGGTGAAATAGGGACTTTTCTATCTTTAACCTTATCGAATGGCATACGAGTATTTGAACACTTACAAGAAAATACTCAAGAAATAAGAACGCTATTTTCTAAGAGTACTGATTCATATAAAAGTATAAAAGATGGTTTGCTGTGTATGATAAAACAATCAGCAAATCAAACCAGTTCTAAAATAAAACAAGTGTACTTTCCTGTAGAAGAGGATTATCACCAACTGTCATTGTTAACTAATTCTGGCATTGTATATGAGTTTAGATCACGACTTGATAAATTACGTTTTTCAGAAGAAATAAAAAACCTTCGTGACAAAAGACGAAAGAATGAATTTAGTGAGCAAGGTTATGGTGAAATTTATGGTTTAACTACTATTGGTTACGGCGGCACTAAGCCACAAAATATTAGTGTGTTAAACAATCAAAATGGCGGTAAAGCACACTTATTATCATCAATGCCACCAAGCATCGAAAAACGACATATACATTTTCCTAAAAGTGACTTTTTTGTTGAATCTTTCAAACAGTATGAAGTTGCTGATGTGTTTAAAGCACTACACAAATTATTTAGTGCAGATCATAACAATATCAATATTCGTGAGGCGCGCGATCGTTATCTACAACAAATTATGGATTTAATTATTGAAAAAATGTGGGCAGTTCGCGCTGTTTCGCAAACTCAATACCATCAAGAATCGTCTAGCCTTTCGAGTCATCAAACAACGTGGTTACGCAGCGACCTCGTTGATCAAAGAGAAAGTGACGAGCAATGGTTAGATAAATTAGTGCATGAAATATCACGTTGGCTCAGTCGTCGTTATGAAAAAACATTAGGTAAACAAGCCATTAAATTAGGAGAAGAAGAACGTTTATTATTTGCCAACACAGTAGAGCAAAATAGGGAGTTTTTAAAATGAGCATTATAAAAAGAGTATTACTGCTACCACATATAAAAGTACACAATGCCAATGCGCTTTCTAGCCCATTTACTATTGGTTTTCCTGCCATGACTGCATGGTTAGGCGCTGTACATGCCCTGCAAAGAAAATTAAATGCGAATGGTTTTGCCGAGATTAGATTTAATGGCGTAGGCGTAATTAGTCATCACTGTGATTTACAAACTCATAAAGGTAATGGCGATTTTGTTCATTCAATTATTGGTACGGGAAATCCGTTAGATAAAACAGGCTCAAGAAGTGCTTTTATTGAAGAAGCGCGTTGTCATTTAGATATGTCGTTAGTTATTGAATATTCAGGCATTGAAAAAGACGATGAAGCTTTAGTACACGAAAAAATTATTCATATTCTTCATAGCAGTATGAAAATGGCGGGCGGCGATATTTCAACATTCCAACCTCCTACATTTTTTAAAGTTGAAAACGGTAACTTAAGTGATATTCATGCATTAACCCGACACTTAATGCCCGGTTATGCGCTGATAGAACGTCGAGAATTAATACTTGATGCGATGGAACAAGGGCAAGACGCCATAGATGCTTTATTAGATCATTTAGTTATTCATCATCAATGCCATAAAGAGGTTGATGAACAGGGTGAAGAAAAGGTGACATGGACAAGTAATCGTAAAACGAAAGGTTGGCTTATTCCCATAGCCACAGGTTTTCATGGGCTAACTGAACTTGGTGAAGCTAAAAATCAACGTGATGCACAAACGCCACACCGCTTTGCTGAAAGTGTCGTTACACTTGGCGAGTTTAAAATGCCGCACAATATTAATAACCTTGATGAAATATTATGGCGTTATCACGCCGATCAAACGAGTAATTTGTACTTATGTAAACAGCAAGATAAAAGTAGCAATAAAGCAGAAGACGTTTTAGCAGATCTATATAGATAAAAATTTACTTAATAACACCAAATAACATTTTAACAATCATTAAATTAAAGAATATTAACTTAAACACAAACGATAAATATAAAAGGAAAATTATCATGGCTAAGAATCAAGACACCGCATCAGTATTAGCATTTGAAAAAAAACTAGTGCCATCAGACGGTTATTTATACGGCACACAATGGGATAATCGTAATGAAGTAATACCACTGACATTAATTGAAAAATCAGTGCGTGGTACTATTTCAAATCGTTTAAAAGCAGCAATAAAAAATGATCCCGTAAAACTGAATGCAGAAGTAGAAAAAGCAAACTTACAAACCGTTGATGCATGCGCACTTGCACCTGAGCAAGATACATTAAAGCTTAAGTTTACCCTAAAAGTATTAGGTGGCGTACAGCAACCATCAGCATGTAATAACGTATTATTCAAACAAAGTTACAGTAGTGCCGTTCGTGACTATGCAGGCAAAACCGGTTTTGCAGAATTAGGTAAACGTTATGCCGTTAATTTAGCTAATGCGCGTTTTTTATGGCGTAATCGTGTTGGTGCTGAAAACATTGAAGTACAAGTTAAAGCGCTAAATAAAGACGCGCAACAAACTTGGACATTTGATGCTACTCAGTTTAGCACCAAGCATTTTAACTGTGACGATAGCCAAGTGATTGAACTAGGCGAGCGTATCGCCAACGCACTTGCCAGTGAAGATGATTTTTTAATGCTAGAAATTAATTGCTATACACAAGTGGGTAAAGCCCAAGAAGTTTATCCCAGTGAAGAATTAGTGCTTGATAAAGGCAATAGCAAAACTAAAAAAAGTAAAATTCTTTATTCGGTTAATGATATTGCCGCCATGCACTCACAAAAAATAGGCAATGCATTACGTAGTATTGATACTTGGTATCCTGAATTTGACAATATTGAAGCTAGCGCTGGACCTATTGCAATTGAACCTTATGGCGCGGTAACTAATTTAGGGAAAGCGTATCGCACGCCAAAAGACAAACAAGATTTTTATACTTTTTTTGATAAATGGGCGCGTGGTGCAGAGCTTGAACGTATTGAAGATGAACATTACGTTATGGCCATTTTAGTGCGTGGTGGTGTTTTTGGCGAAAGTGATAAATAAGCATTGCTTATTTAAAATAAGGAAGGATAAATGAAATATTATCTCGACATCACCTTGCTACCCGATACCGAAATTACCCTCGGTTTTATCTGGTTTAAGGTGTATCAGCAAGTGCATATTGCCCTTGCTGAAAATAAAATAGGGGAAAATAGCTCAGCGATTGCCTTGGCGTTTCCCCGATACACCTTATCGAAAGATAAAGAGGGAGAATTTCCGCTGGGTAGTAAACTTCGAATATTTGCAGCAACACAAGCACAACTGAATGAGTTTGATATTAATCGTTGGTTAAAGCGTTTTACCGATCATACCCATATCACCTCAATAAAAGCAGTGCCTGATCATGTTAGTGAATACGTGTGTGTTAAACGTAAACAGTGCAAAACTAATTTGTCACGACTAGCAAGGCGCAGAGCCAAGCGAAAAGGAGAAAGCTTTGAGCAAGCTTTGCAATATTTTGCCAGTTTTAACGATGAAAAAAGTGAATTGCCTTTTATCAATGTTAAGAGCCTTTCTAAAAATGAACAGTTTCGTTTGTTTATTGAACAGGTGAGCGTTAAAGAGGAAAGTGCAGGGGAATTTAACTGCTATGGATTAAGTAAAGAACAAGCCACTGTTCCTTGGTTTTAATCTCCTCGAATTTAAGTACGCTAAAAGTTTAAACCCGTCAAATTTGACGGGTTTAAATTAACTATTTATATAAAACCAAATTTGGTTTATATTTAGGTTTAATTAAGTTTATTTAAGGGCGCTGCTATGTCACTAACCACACACGTTAAACCCATTAGTTATCTAAAAGCCAATGCTGCAAAAATTGCCGCAGAATTAAAAGACGATGGTGAGGCGTATATTATTACTCAAAACGGCGAAGCAGCTATGGTAGTACAATCGGTTGCAGAGTATGAGCAAACACAAGAAACCTTAGCGATGTTAAAAATGATTGCCCAAAGTGATAGAGATATTAAGCAAGGCAAGGTGCATGATGCCAAAACAGTCTTGGCACAATTGCGCAGTCGTAGAGGCGTATAGTGACAAGCTATAAAGTAATACTAACAGATCATGCTAATAAAGATTTAGAGGTTATTTATCGGTACTATTTAACCCACGTTGATGATCAACTAGCAGATAAGTTATTGTCTGAAATAGAAGATGCTATATTGTTATTGTCTACACAACCGTTATTAGGTCATTTACCTATAGAGTTATCTTTTTCAGATGAAGATTGTTTAGAGTTATTAACTAAATCATTTAGACTAATTTATCGCTTAGAAAATAATAGTGTCACCATAGTAATGATTTTGCACCAAAAGCAAAGTGTTGTAAAAGCAGCGTTAGCTCGTTTGCTACATTAGAAGTAAAGCTTCAACGAGAGAAAACCTAAAAAATTGCTCTTTAAAAATTTGATTAAATATTAGTAAGTTACGAATACGCTAAAAATTTAGGTAAAAACCCCTAAATTTAACTAGCTAATTGTTGTAACTTATTTTTTTGCTGATATTCTATTGTTCACTGCCGCACAGGCAGCTTAGAAAT
>WGGB01000233.1 GCA_015491935.1 Alteromonadaceae bacterium | reverse complement strand
TACCAAAGTTCATAGCCCATAAAGCAAATGATATTTGCTGCTCTGTTAAATTATTAGGGTTGTTAATATCTCCATTTTTTAAGGCTTGGCTGATCACTTCATTACACAGCGACAATAGTTTAAGTTCGAGTTTGTCGTGTTGTATTTTTTTTTCGGCACTTACTTTATTATATACAGTAGGACTTTTTATCGCGATAAACGATTGAAATAAATCATTATGTAGCAGAGCATAGATTAAATATGACAAGTTGACCGCAAGTGCTTTTTCTCGACTATTACCATCAAAAGTAATGGCGCGTTTAAAAAAGCCAAATAAAACAGTTAACGCTTTATCGCCAATCCCCATTAATAAATCTTCTTTGCAAGAAAAATGGTTGTAAACGGTACCTTTTGAGCAGGGTAATTTAGCCACCACTTTATCCATAGTCAGTGCGGCAACACCTTGTGCAGCCATTATTTCAAGCGCAGCATCAATTATCATCTCTTTACGAGCGACTGGGCATATTTTTTGTTTTACTTTTTTTAATGAAATCATTGTGCCGCTAAAATTCACTTACTTATAATAATAATAGATGGAAAATAAATGACGAATCGTCAATTTTGTGATTTTAGTGACACAAACCTTAAAAGTCAATGGCTATTTTATAATCATTGACTGTTATATCGTATTAATTCGTTCTTGGTATGATCCGATCTAAAGATGCGCCATGATAAGTATTGGTAAGTAATGCTATTGTGTCTTTGCCATAGTGTTTAAACCAAAACTTTCCTAGTTGACGTAATTTATCAATATTAGTTTTACTAATGTCATCCATGGCATCATCAGGTGGGTTTTCTAAGCCTTGCTGCTTGGAAAGCTTTGCGTTTACACGAATATAATTACCTTGCTTCATTAAGGTTAAGCATTGATAGGCGACAATACTCTCATCAGACAATAGTTCTATTAAACTGCCTTGCGTTAACCATTGTAGTCCGCCCCATTTTTGTGAGGCTGGGCCATTAATTTTTCGTGTCATAAATCCTGTGCCAATAGATAATATTTTTAAATCATCAAAGGGCAATTCAGGCCAAGCTTTGCGGGCTTCAGCAAGTGCACACATACTTGGGTTGTTAGCAATAACACCGCCATCAATTAACCAATGTTCATCTTGTTGTGGTGGAAAGTTAATGCTTTTAGTTGGGAAAAAAGTAGGTGCTGCACTCGACGCATCTGCGGCTTGTGCAGAAGATAATTGTAAATACTTTGTTTTAGTCGACTTGATCACTACAGGTGTGCGTTTTTCTACATCATAACTTACCAATAATATATGTTTGTCTTTGGCAATATCGCCAATTTTAGCTTGTTTAAAATATTGTGAGAGTAATTTACTTTTGCCTACGGCTTCATATTTTGGGGCATTAATACCGTCAATTTCAAACCAGCCTTTATTTTCAGTAAAAATTTCTTGAGCATTTTTAAAATTGTAAAGTTCACTGATCTCTTTCATGGTCATGTTAGTGGTTGCTAATGCTAATGCAATAATGCTGCCTGTACTAGTACCAGCGTAAAAGTCGATATAATCTCGAATAGATTTTTGTGCTGTGGCTTGTAACTCTTGTTCAATTAATTCTAAAAAGTGTGCGCTGGCTGCACCACGAATACCGCCTCCATCGAGTGATAATATGAGCTTTGACATGACTTAATCCTTTAATATTTTTGAAAAACACTTTGTAAGTGTAGTTAAGAATTTTTAAATTAATAGCAATATAAATAAACCAATAGAGTCTAAAGTAAAAGCTTGACATATTATGTCATTGGTTCTACATTGGTTCTACATTGGTTTACACTTTTTTAATAATTTTAGCTTTGTATTTTTGCATATACATTTAATATAAGGATTATTCATGAATTATTTATTAATGGTTGAAACTTGGGTAGTAGTCGCTATTGTACTTTCGTTGGCTGAAATTATTATACCAGGTGGGATCTTATTAAATTTAGGGATAGCTTCAATTTTGGTCGCGTTAGGTATTAAATTTGCCATTTTAGACACTTGGGTAATGG
>WGGB01000232.1 GCA_015491935.1 Alteromonadaceae bacterium | reverse complement strand
CTACATATTGTTGTTTTACTGTATTGGCATTTAACTGCTGCTCTAAATAGAGACTACCTGTAAAAAGTACTGCAATGATAAAACTGGCAGCAATGGCATATTTGGTAAAATATTTTTTAAATAGGTTTTTGTTTTTTTGTTTTTCTAATGGAAATAGTGCACTTAACTCATTTAAAACACTTAAATCATCCCATAAAGCGGCAAATTTGAATAATATTTCTTGGTGATGAGCACTTTGTTGTGTCCAAGATTTAAAGTCATTTTTTTCTGCTTGAGTCAGTCCGCTATCCATTTTACTTATCCATAGACAAGCTTGCTCTTGAATAGCTTCCTTTATCTCATCATTATTTGGAAAAAGTTGTTTTACATTACTCATTAGCGTGACTTATTCATTTTTATCATGGGGCTGTTTTTACTTGCACTTAATCTAGTATGACCTGTATCGCTATTCATTCGTTCCATATACTGCATAGTTTTTAATAATCCTTTAGCGACGTGCTTTTCCACTGTACTTTCACTTAAGTTTAAATATTGTGCGATTTCTTTTTGGCTAAAACCATAAACTTTTTTTAATACAAAGGTTTTTCTAACACTGTCAGAGAGTTGCTCTGTAGCACGACAAAATTGTAAAAACCGTTCCTTGCTTTCAAATTCATCTTCAAAATTTTGAGTTGTTAATTCGACCACTGGCGAAGAAAAATCCTCTATCGAATCATTATATTTGTTGTCCCATTTATTAACATGATTTAACGCGAGGTTTTTTGCTGTTTTTAGCATAAAGCTGCGGGCATATTTAATTTCTTGCTTTAATTCCGCCTCATAACTACGTACAAATGTTTCTTGTACAATGTCATCTATGTCATCTATATTAACTATTTTGCTAATGTAACGTTTAATATTGGCCGCATAACTACTAAATACATGAGCAATTTGTTTACCATTATGCTTGTCTTTATGAGGGGGATTATGTGTTTTCTCTTGCTTAGAGGCTGACATTATAATTCTTATTAAAGCGTTATTATTAGAACACCAGTGTAGAATACTTTTTAGACAAAAAGCAAGAGTTAGACAAAAAGCAAGGGACTTATTTTTGAGATGATGTCACCTTGCTTGTTATCCTTTTTTTGTTGCCTATTTTTTTTTCGCTGATTTGTTAGCTTTTTTCTTGTTTATTTTTTTAGCTTTCGCTTTTTTTTCTGCCGTTGTTCTTTTTTTCTTAACTTTTTTTAGTGGCACTTTGGCTTCTTTATTTTTAGGACGTAATCCTTCAATAATTCGGCGTGGTAGACGTTCATCCCTATAACGTTCAATTTTGCTAAGCCCTAGCATATCATGCGCTTCAACGAGCGATATTGCCGTACCTTTATTGCCAGCACGACCTGTTCGTCCTATACGATGTAGGTAAATATCCGCTTTGTAAGGCATATCAAAGTTAATTACATGGGTAATATCATCAATATCTAAGCCTCGGGCTGCAACATCCGTGGCGACTAACACATTAACGCGTTCTTGGCGTAATCGTGCCACTGCACTGTTGCGTTTATCTTGTGGCATTTCGCCTTCAAGCCATGCACAAGGCAATTCATCGGCTAATAATTTACCTGAGAGCGTTTGTACGGTTTCTCGTTTATTGGCAAAAATGACGGCACGTTTAACATCGTCTTGCTTTAATATATTAAGTAGTAATTGATATTTATGTTCTTTATTATCAGCTAAGTGTATCCATTGATGAATTTTAGCTTTTTCTTTGCGTGAAGAAGTTGCTTCGACAAAGACGGGATCATTTAATATTTCTTTGGCAAAACGAATAACGCCAGCACCTTCTAATGTAGCCGAAAATAACATGGTTTGTTTACGCCATTGAGCTTCACTAATCACACGATTAATGGTTTCAGAAAAGCCCATGTCGAGCATACGATCGGCTTCATCTAAAATTAATATTTCAATTTCGCGCGAATCAAATTGTTCCGTTTCAATGTAATCGAGTAACCGCCCTGGTGTCGCCACTAATATGTCGGTTGTGCTCGTTAAAATTTCACTATGGCTACCATAATTTACACCACCAGTGATCACACCTGATTTAATATTGGTATGTGCGGTTAATATTTTAATATGCTCACCCGTTTGCAGCGCTAACTCGCGTGTTGGTGATAAAATTAAAACGCGTGGAAAACCAGGTTTTTTACGAGGATAATCTAATAAATGTTGTGCAGCAGGCAATACAAACGCAGCCGTTTTGCCTGTTCCTGTTGGGGCTGAGGCAAGAATGTCTTTACCATCCATTGCTGGTGGTAATACTAACTCTTGAATGGATGTTGGTTTTTTATAACCTGCTTTTTGTATGCCGCCAATGAGTTCTTGGCTTAAATCGAATTGCTCAAACATTTAAAACTTTCTAACTAATAAATAAAATTGACTAGATTATAACGTAATTTAATTAAATAAGCGGCGATATTTTTGTATTTAATACTAACTATGTTTACTTTTTTAGTTTGTATTGGGGCTATTCGTCAATTAATGCTAATATTTCTGTTAATAGTTGCTCGCACCATTGTGTTATTCTTTGGTCAGAATCATTATATTGGTTGTCTTCATCGAGTGCTAAACCAACAAAGTGGCTATTATCTTCTGTTAAGGCTTTTGAGGCATTAAATTCATAGCCTTGGCTAGGCCAAAAACCAATGACTTTTGCACCTAAAGGAATTATTTGTTGAAATAATAGCCCTAACGCATCTTGAAACCAATCAGTGTAACCAACTTGATCTCCCATGCCATATAAAGCCACAATTTTTCCTTGTAAATCTAACTGGCTAATATCATCCCAAGTTGACTCCCAGTCTTCTTGTAATTCCCCATAATCCCATGTAGAAATACCAAAAATAATAATATCGTACTTTAAGCAATGACTGAGTGGCTGATCTTTTATATTATGTAGTTCAACAATAGGTTGCTGATCTTCATTTTCACCAAGAGTTGCTTGAATTTTTTCTGCTGCCATTTCTGTGTAGCAAGTAGTCGAGCCGTAAAAAAGACCAATTTTCATTATGTTGATGATTCTATATAAAGGTTAATGGCAATATTTTATCAATATTACAGTGTTTAAAGCTAGTATTGTTGAGTCTTTCATACGGTTTTGATGGTGGTATTAGTTACATATTGAAACGTATTAACATTGCAATTAGTTATACTTCCCTGTAATTTTAGGCATTAGAAATAGGTCTTTATGATCCTATCTGTAAAAATGAGTAGTAGTGGAATATTTATGTATAAAAAATTTATGATTGGTCTGGCAACTTTTATTGTCTTGTTTAGTGTTAATACCATGGCTAAATCTGTTGCTATTGATAGCAATAGCCAACTGAAAACAAAGTTTAGCGCCATGTTAGGGTTAAATGTTAGTGCTATAAAAAAATCACCAATAAAAGGGCTTGTTGAGGTATTTACTGATCAAGGATTATTTTATGCGAGTGAAGATGGTAATTATTTATTGCACGGTAAACTTTTTGGTTTAACCAATAAAATTGTTGATTTATCAGAAGAGAGTTTGTCGCAACTTAGACTTGATGGCATGAAAAAGTTTGATGATAATATGATTGTTTTTCCTGCTAAAAATGAAAAACACGTGATCACTGTTTTTACTGACATTACTTGTGGTTATTGCCGTAAATTACACAACCAAATGGCTGAGTACAATGCAAAAGGCATTACCGTACGTTATTTGGCATACCCACGCCAAGGGATTAAAAATGCATTAGGTGAACCAACCGCAACCTTCAAAAATATGCGTTCGGTATGGTGTAGCGATGATCCGAAAAAAGCACTTGATGCTGCTTTTTCTGGTAATACGGTAGCTTATCGAATTTGTGATCAAAAAATTGCTGAAGAATTTAATTTTGGTCGTCAATCTGGTGTTAACGGTACTCCCGCAATTATGCTTGAAAATGGTGTGATGATCCCTGGTTATCGCGATCCGGCTGATATGTTAAAAATGTTAGAAAATATTAATTAAATTCTAATACCTAGTTAAGCTATATTGAAAAAAAGAACGAACTTATTATAGGTTCGTTCTTTTTTTGTAAATTCAGTTGCTCTTATATCCTATGACAGTATTATTTGCCCTTCACTTAATGGTTACCCTTTACAATGACTAAACAAATTATTCGTCGTAAACAAGTTGACGATCAATATCTCCCTGTAGAACTTCATCCTCTTATTAAACAAATTTATGCCCGTCGTGGTGTTACCTCAAGTGATGAACTTTTATTAAATGTTAAACAATTAATCAGTGTTGAACAGTTACGGGGAGTTGAGCAAGCTTGCTTAATATTACATCAAGCCTTTATTGAAAAGAGTAAAATAATTATTGTGGGTGATTTTGATGCTGATGGGGCTACGAGTACCGCATTAATGATGGAAGCATTATCTTTATTAGGTTTTAGTCAACATAGTTTTATCGTCCCCAATCGCTTTGAATATGGTTACGGTTTAACCCCCGAAATTGTTGAACTTGCTGCCAAGCAAGGTGCAGATTTAATTATTACTGTTGATAATGGTATTAGTTGCTTGTCTGGTGTCGACAGAGCCAAAACACTTGGCATAAAAGTGATCGTTACCGATCACCATTTACCCGGGAAACAATTACCCAATGCTGATGCTATTGTGAACCCTAACCAGCCTAATTGCACTTTTGCCAGTAAATCAATTGCTGGTGTTGGTGTGGCTTTTTATTTAATGCTGGGGTTGCGTAAATATTTTAGAGAGCAAAATGTTTTTACTGACCATCAGTTTAATGAACCGAATTTGGCACAATTACTTGATTTAGTCGCGTTAGGGACGGTTGCTGATGTTGTCTCACTTGATGCGAATAATCGAATATTGGTAGAACAAGGGCTAAAACGTATCCGCGCAGGTAAGACACGTTTTGGCATTCAAGCTTTGATAGAAATAGCGGGGCGCAATCAACAACAATTAGTTGCCAGCGATTTTGGTTTTGCACTAGGACCACGTATTAATGCTGCAGGTCGCTTAGATGATATGAGTTATGGTATTAACTGTTTATTAGCACAAGACTTAATGACTGCGCGTGCTATGGCACAAGAATTAGATGCATTAAATAAAACGCGTCGTGAAATAGAGCAAGGTATGCAGCTTGAGGCTGAAAATATTTTTAATCAATTAAAACTTAGCCAAACACAGTTACCTAGTGCGATTGCTTTATATCAGGCCGATTGGCATCAAGGTGTGATTGGTATTGTTGCTGGGCGTTTAAAAGAAAAGTTTCACCGCCCCAGTATTGTTTTTGCTTTAGCTAAAGAAGACAGTTTAATAAATGATAATAGTGTCGAAATAAAAGGGTCGGCGCGTTCTATTCCTGGCTTACATATTAGAGACTTGTTAGAGCATATTAGTAGTCAAAATCCTGATTTGATCACTAAATTTGGTGGTCATGCAATGGCGGCAGGTTTATCCATCAAACTAAAAGACTTTGAAAAATTTCAACAATGTTTTGTGCAAGTGGCTAATGACTGGCTTAGTGATGAAGATTTACAATGTTGTTTACTTAGTGATGGTGAAATACCTGCTTCAGCGATGAATTTAGCGTTTGCTGAACAATTACGCTTAGCAGGCCCTTGGGGGCAAAATTTTTTAGAACCGCTTTTTGATGATGAATTTGAGTTAATTCAACAGCGTATTGTTGGTGAAAAACATTTAAAATTAGTGGTACAAAAAAACAAGCAACTCTTTGATGCTATTGGCTTTAATGTGGATATTAACGCTTGGCCTAATAGCCAGGCTAAAAAAGTACGTTTGGCTTATAGATTAGATGTGAATGAATTTCGGGGTAAACGTAGCTTACAACTGATGGTTGAATATTTAACTGTTGCATAATTATTTATTTAATCGCTTATTTACGCTATAATCTGCGCAATTTTTTCCTCTTTATTTTCATATAAGTACCCTAAATTAGAATGTTTGAAGTAAATCCAGTACTCAATAAATTAAAAGAAATACGCGAACGAGCCGACTTATTACGGGGGTATCTTTGACTACGATGTTAAAGCAGAACGTTTAGTTGAAGTAACTCGAGAATTAGAGTCGTCTGAGGTTTGGAATGAACCTGAACGTGCTCAGCAATTAGGGCAAGAAAGAGCAGAGCTTGAATTAGTCGTTAATACCATTAATACGCTTGAGAGTGGTTGTGAAGATATTGAAGGTTTAGTTGAATTAGCCGTTGAAGAGCAAGACCTTGATACCTTTACTGAGGCCGAAAGCGAGCTAAAGTACCTTGATGAAAAATTAGCAACGCTTGAATTTCGTCGCATGTTTTCAGGTAAGCAAGACAAAAATAGTGCTTATTTAGATATTCAATCAGGCTCTGGTGGCACCGAGGCGCAAGATTGGGCTGAAATGATCATGCGGATGTACTTACGCTGGGGTGATGCTCACGGTTTTAAACCTCAGGTAATTGAAGTCACCGATGGTGATGTTGCGGGTATTAAAGGTTGCACACTTAAATTTACGGGCGACTATGCTTATGGTTGGTTACGTACCGAAACGGGTGTACACCGTTTAGTGAGAAAATCGCCATTTGACTCATCTGGTCGTCGCCATACCTCATTTGCTTCGGCTTTTGTATATCCTGAAATAGACGATAATATTGAAATTGATATTAATCCTGCGGATTTACGTATCGACACTTATCGCGCTTCGGGTGCTGGTGGTCAACATGTAAATAAAACCGATTCAGCCATTCGTATTACGCATTTACCGACGAATACTGTGGTACAGTGCCAAAGCGATCGTTCACAGCATAAAAACCGTGCTAGCGCGATGAAAATGTTAAAAGCTAAATTATATGAATTAGAAATTCAAAAACAAAATGCCGATAAGCAAACCTTAGAAGATGGTAAATCTGATATTGGTTGGGGCAGCCAAATACGCTCTTACGTACTCGATGATAGCCGTATTAAAGATTTAAGAACGGGTGTTGAAAACCGTAATACTCAAGCGGTGCTCGACGGCGATTTAGACCGATTTATTGAAGCGAGTTTAAAATCTGGCTTATAAAAAAATGATAGGTCGCTTTTAGCATAGCGAAGCCCGACAATGTAAACATCAATATCAATATAACCAAGAAGCAAACCAGAGAAATAACATGACAGATCAAAACAAACCAGCACAAGACGAAAATAAACTAATAGCTGAACGTCGAAGTAAGCTCGCTAATATACGTAAAAATTGTCCTGCTAATGGTCACCCAAATAAGTTTGAACGCAAAGATTATGCCGCAGATATTCAAGCGGCTCATAGTGAAAAAGATAAAGAAACGTTAGCAGCAGAAACGGCACTTTACAGTATTGCTGGTCGTGTTATGGCAAAACGTGGACCATTTTTAGTTTTGCAAGATATGACAGGCCGTATTCAAGCTTACGCTAATAAAGACGTACAAAAAGATATTAAAGCACGTTGGGGCGTATTAGATGTTGGTGATATTATTGGCGTTACCGGTACTTTGCATAAATCAGGTAAAGGTGATTTATATGTTGATATGGGCGAATATCAATTATTAACTAAATCGTTGCGCCCATTACCTGAAAAATTTCATGGTTTATCAGATCAAGAAACTAAATATCGCCAACGTTATGTTGATTTGATCATCAATGAAAATACGCGCAACACCTTTAAAATTCGTTCAAAAGTCGTATCGGGTATTCGTAACTTTTTAACCGAACGTAATTTTATGGAAGTTGAAACACCCATGTTGCAAGTAATACCTGGTGGTGCAACGGCAAAGCCTTTTGTGACTTATCATAACTCGCTTGATATCGATATGTATTTACGTATTGCGCCTGAATTGTATCTTAAACGTTTAGTTGTTGGTGGTTTTGAACGCGTATTTGAAATTAATCGTAACTTTCGTAATGAAGGGTTATCAACACGTCATAACCCAGAATTTACCATGATTGAGTTTTATCAAGCCTATGCTGATTATAAAGATTTGATGAACCTTACTGAAGATATGTTGCGTACTGTTGCCGAAGATGTTTTAGGCACCAGCTTAGTACGTAATACTGTTAAAAATGAAGAGGGCGAAGTTGTTGAAGAAAAATTCTATGACTTTGGTAAGCCTTTTGTTCGTTTATCTATGGTTGACGCTATTCTTAAGTATGGCAGCGAGCAATATGCAGAGCACCTAAATGAAGTCGCGCTACGCGATCCAGAAAATAACTTTGATGCCATCAAAGCCATGGCAAAAGCTGTTGGTGTTAAAGAAGGTGATGCCGCTAAAGTTTGGGGCCCAGGCAAATATATTTGTGAAATATTTGAAGAAGTTGCAGAGCATTTATTAGACCAACCAACTTTTATTACCGAATACCCTTGGGAAGTCTCACCGCTAGCACGCCGTAATGATGAAAATTCATTTATAACGGATCGTTTTGAGTTTTTTGTGGGTGGTCGTGAATTAGCCAATGGTTTCTCTGAGCTTAACGATGCTGAAGATCAAAAGGCACGTTTCTTAAAACAAGTTGAAGAAAAAGATGCGGGCGATGATGAAGCAATGCATTTTGATGCCGATTATATTCGTGCATTAGAATATGGTTTACCGCCAACAGCGGGTGAAGGTATTGGTATTGATCGCCTAGTCATGTTATTTAGTGACTCACCAACCATTAAAGACGTCATTTTATTTCCACATATGCGTCCACAAGCTGATTAATCATTTACTGTTTTAGTTCTTTTATAGCAGCGCTATACTCTTTTTGAGATAGCGCTTTTTTATAATCATTCTTTTTATAAAAGCTATTTTTATACCAAGTTGATTAAGTTCTTTCCCACTCAGCGAGAATTAAAAGACTTAGAGGCAAGGCATTGATTGAAGAGAATGGTTGTTCCCTTGTCAAAATCAATAACGCAGCATATAAGCCCTTTAAACTCGCCCTTTGGGTGCTTGCTCGGTGCCCACTAACTGCGTTAAATTTATTTGATTTAGAATGACTAGATCTAAACAAATTTGCCTTGTTATTGAACATCGAGCATAGCTCTGAGTTGGGAAGAAATTTAATCAAATTAATGGTATGGACCCTCTCCACTCCACTTACGGCTTCAAATGAGCCAATATAGGGTTGAATAAACTTCTATATACAGAAAAAGAGAGAGGGTCACATGAGTACTATAACAATTGGATTAGATATCG
>WGGB01000231.1 GCA_015491935.1 Alteromonadaceae bacterium | reverse complement strand
TCAGTATGTTGTGCGCAGCAAAATCAAGCGTTGGTTTTTAATGGCCGCCCTGAATTGATGCTTGCGCCAAATACCGCTGAGTTGTTAATTCAAACTAAAGTATTTAATAAAGCTAACGCTTTACTTTTAGGACCCGGTTTAGGACGTAGTCATTGGGCTGAAGCCTTGTTTTCTTTGGTGAATAGTGATTTAAAAGCACAGCGTAGAATTCAAGTAGTTGATGCTGATGGTTTATATTTTTTGGCAAAACAGCCTGATGTACACGCTCAACGTGTTATTACTCCGCATCCAAAAGAGGCGGCTATGTTACTTAATTGCACGGTAGATGATATTGAACAAGATCGTTTTGCCGCAGTTGAACTGCTTGTACAAAAATATGGCGGTATTTGTGTCTTAAAAGGTGCTGGTAGCTTAGTTTGTAATGGTCAGCAAACTTGGATAAATACTTCAGGTAATGCGGGTATGGCAAGTGGTGGTATGGGAGATGTATTATCAGGTATAATAGCCGCATTAAGCTTGCAAATAACTGATTTATTTACTGCGGTAAAACTAGCGGTGTATTTACATGGCAAGGCTGCTGATATAGTGGCACAACAGCAAGGTCAATACGGTATGCTTGCCAGTGATTTATTTTTACCATTGCAGGCGTGTATTAGTGGTAAAATACAGTAATAGTTAAGAATATCGACAATTATCTGGTAAAAATATAGTAAATAAGATGAAAGAATTTAAATGCATTTTAGTGGATGAACAAGCAACGATTAATATTGGCGCTGAGCTGGCGGCCATAGTTAAACAGCAAAACAAAGGTTTAGTCGCTTATTTGCATGGTGATTTAGGGGCAGGAAAAACCACCTTAACTCGAGGTTTTGTTATCGGAATGGGGCATATTGGCAAAGTAAAAAGCCCAACCTATACTTTGGTAGAACCTTATGATTTAGCTGATTGGCATATTTATCATTTTGATTTGTATCGTCTTTCAGATCCCGAAGAGTTAGAATTTATGGGCATACGCGATTATTTTAATAGTGATTGCTGTAGCTTTATTGAATGGCCAGAAAAAGGTGCAGGATTTATTGTAAATGCTGATATTCACCTCAACTTAGCTTATAGTGGTGAGCAGCGAGAATTATCTATTGTTGCTGAAAATTTATGGGGAGAAGATATTTTACGCTTATTATCGGCGAGATAATCATTGCGAAAATTTAAGCGCTTTATTTGGCACAAAGTAAAAACATCAATAACAATAATAAAAATATCATTAAAGATATGTAGTAAAAGGTGAGATCGTTGAAAAAAGATAACATTATGCTTGCGGGTATAATTAATCGACAAGCATGGTTAAAATACAATATTTTCTTAATATGTTTTAGCATATTATTGTGCTTGCCAGCTTATGCTAGCAATAGTATTAAGGGTGTACGGGTTTGGCCAGCGCCTGAAAATACTCGTATAGTTTTTGATTTAGCTTCAAAACCACAATACAGCTATTTCAGGCTGAAAAAACCACAACGATTAGTGATTGACTTTAAAGACAGTAAAAACCTTGCTAATTTAGCTAACAGTGCGAAAAAAGATCGGCGCGTAAAGCGCATTCGTACCAGCACGGCAAAAAACAAAAAAAACACACGCTTAGTACTTGAGTTAGCCAATGATTATAAACTCAGTATTTTTTCTTTAGCGCCTGCAGGTCAATATGGTCATCGACTTGTTATTGATTTATATGATAAAAATAAACCAGTAAAAATAGTCTCACAAACTTTAAATAGTAAACGAGATATAGTTATTGGTATTGATGCGGGTCACGGCGGTGAAGATCCTGGTTCTATTGGTGCGCGCGGTAGTTATGAAAAACGCGTGACTTTAGCTATTGCTAAAAAGCTACAAGCTTTAATCAATAAAGAAAAAGGCTTAACAGCGGTAATGACCCGTAGTGGTGATTATTATGTTAACCTCAATCGACGTACCGAAATAGCCCGTAAAAAACGGGTAGATTTTTTGGTGTCTATTCATGCCGATGCTTTTCATACCTCAAGGCCTAATGGTTCGTCGGTGTGGCTAGTGTCGAATAAACGCGTTGAAAGTGAAATGGCGAAATGGCTTGTCAATCGAGAAAAAAACTCCGAATTATTAGGTGGCGGTGGCATAACTATTAAGAAAACCAATGATAATAATCTTGCTTTTACCTTGGCTGATTTAAGTAAAGAACATTCTTTAGAAGTGAGTCGTTTAATGGCTAATAGTGTTATTAAACAAATTAAAAAAGTCACTAAAATGCATAAAAAATTGCCGCAACACGCCAGTTTAGCAGTGCTTAAAGCGTCAGATATTCCTTCTATTTTAGTCGAAACAGGCTTTATTTCTAATTACCAAGAAGAAAAGAACTTAAACTCAAAAAAACATCAACAAAAATTAGCAAAGGCCATTTTTACAGGTCTTAAGAATTACTTTCTGAGTCATCCACCTCGTGGTACTTATTATGCGTCTATTAGTTATAAAAAACATAAAGTAAGTTCTGGTGAATCATTGTCAACATTGGCGCAGCGTTATAATGTCTCAGTAACTAAAATAAAATCATTAAACAATCTTTCTTCAAGCACAGTACGTATTGGTCAAACCTTAAAAATACCACGCGCAGGATAACCTTTATGAATATTGCAATATTACCAGCGCGCTTAGCTAATCAAATAGCGGCTGGCGAAGTGGTAGAACGCCCTGCTTCAGTGGTAAAAGAGTTAGTAGAAAACAGCCTAGATGCTGGTGCGACTAAGTTGCACATTGATATTGAAAAAGGTGGTAGCAAGCGTATTCGCATTATTGACAATGGTTCAGGTATCAATAAAGACGAGCTTTGTTTGGCATTAAGCCGCCATGCTACTAGCAAAATTAAAAATCTTGATGATTTAGAAAGTATTGCCAGTTTAGGTTTTCGTGGTGAAGCATTAGCCAGTATTAGCTCAGTTGCGCGTTTAACGTTAACCTCTAAACCTAAAAGTCAGTCGTCAGCATGGCAAGCTTGCGCGCAAGGACGTGACATGGATGTTACGGTGCAACCGGCTGCACATCCTGATGGCACAACGATTGATGTACAAGATTTATTTTTTAATACGCCTGCAAGACGTAAATTTTTACGCACCGATAAAACCGAATTTACCCATATTGATGAAGTGATCCGTCGTATTGCGTTAGCGCGCTTTGATGTGGCGATAACCTTAACTCATAACGGTAAAATTATTCGTCAGTATCAAGGGCTGCGCAATAAAGCACAATATGGCAAACGGGTCGCAAAAATTTGTGGGCAAAAATTTATTGACCATGCGCTTACTATTGATTGCCAGCATGATAATTTGCACTTATGGGGCTGGGTTGCTACGCCTGATTTTGTTCGTAATCAAAATGATTTGGCTTATAGTTATGTCAATGGTCGTATGATGCGTGATAAATTAATTAATCATGCAATCCGACAAGCATATGCTGATTTATTGCCCAATGAAGGTTATGCTGCTTTTGTACTGTATTTAGAACTAGATCACCGCGAAGTCGATGTAAATGTGCATCCAGCAAAGCATGAGGTGCGGTTTCATCAAGGACGCTACGTCCACGATTTTATTTATTCTGTTATTCATCAAGCTATTAGTGATAATACCCTTGATGAGAGTGAAAGGTTAAATACCCCTGAACAACAACCGACTGAGTTTATCAAGTCGAGTGAAGTAGCTAATTCCGTACCAAATCGAGATTTTGTCACACCTCTTCGTAGCGTGCATGATGCCGCAAACAGCAGTTATAATTCTCATTATCAAAAAAAGCAACCGCAGGAGCAATCTTCAGCGCAAGGCACTAATTCTTATGATAAGAGTATTGATGCTTACAAAAAATTACTTACTCCTTTAGCGCAACAAAATGAAAAATCAGTCGTCTCTGATAGAAATAATGAAACAGCTAATAACGATTCAATACAATTACATACCGTTTATCAACAACATTATGCTGTCTTTAGTTTAAAAGGAGAATTAAGAGTACTCGATTTAATCACCTTAGCTATTAATCTAGAGCAACAGCAATTATTAGCGCGTTGGCAAATGGGCTTAGTAAGCCAACCGTTATTGTTACCCCAACAAATACAGTTAAGTGAAAAAGAAATTAATTGGTTAACACAACAGCAAGCACAGTTAATACAAGCTGGCATTATTATTACGATAAAATCTAAAATCAGTGTACAAGTTCGTCAGTTTCCTGCTTGTTTACGCCAACAAGATGTTGTTACGGCATTTACTTACTTAGTTAAAAAATTAATGATAACTGCGGATAAATTGTTAAATGAAGACGTCTTAACAGCACAAGATTGGTGCAAAGTATTAGCTAAATTAATTATCGCGCAAGAATATAACCTAACGACAACAACATTATTGTTTGAAAAAGCACAAAATATACTCGATAAAGAATTTAATCCCTATTTATACTTGAATTCTACTGAGGTTGACCTCACTTCTTTTGTAGCAAAGCTTAACCCGTAAAATTGAAATAATTAATGTCAGCCAGTGAAATGTCTTTAACTCAAGCAGATAATACTCCCAACGAACCACCTGTTATTTGTATAATGGGGCCAACAGCTGCTGGTAAAACTGCGTTAGCGATGGAGTTACACGACATTTTACCTTGCGACATTATTAGCGTTGATTCGGCATTAATTTATCGCGATATGGATATTGGCACGGCTAAACCTAATGCAGAAGAATTAAAACAGTACCCGCACCGCTTAATTAATATTCGTGATGCGAGTGAAAGTTATTCTGTCGCTGAATTTTGTCAAGATGCACTGGCACAAATTGCAGAAATTAGAGCCAAAGGTCGAATACCATTATTGGTAGGCGGTACTATGATGTACTTTAAAAGTTTAATCGAAGGAATTTCGCCCTTACCGCAAGCCAACGCTGAAATTCGTCAACAAATTGAAGCCGAGGCTAAAGAGCTGGGGTGGGCGCATTTGCATCAAGCACTAGAAAAATGTGATCCACAAGCCGCTGCACGTATTAATGCCAATGATAGTCAAAGAATAACACGGGCTTTAGAAGTTTTTCGTCTTACAGGCAACACTTTGTCACATTTGTCTGAAACGAAAGGTGATAAACTTGGTGGTAAAATAATACAAGTGGCTATTGCGCCAAAAGAACGTAAAACATTACATCAAAGAATTGAATTACGTTTTAATCAAATGATCGAACAAGGTTTTGAAGACGAAGTAAAAAAATTAAAGCAGCGTAGTGATTTGCATGAAAATTTATCCTCAATACGTTGTGTCGGTTATCGACAAATGTGGCAGCACTTAAATGGTGAATATGATCACGATGAAATGGTGTTTAAAGGGGTTTGTGCAACCCGTCAATTAGCCAAAAGGCAGTTAACATGGTTACGTAATTGGCCTAATTTAACTTGGCTAACGATGGAAGATAAAACAAATTTACAGCAAGTACTGGCAATGCTGAAATAATTGTACTAATTTTAACTGATTAACAAAATAAATTAGTTAATTTTAGTTGAAAGCGTAATAAGTAACTAATACACATTGATGTATAATTGAATTTAGATATACTCAGTAAGTAACTTCACTAAATATTAACATTTGCCTGCCGATATATAATTTAGGCTGTATTAATGTCTAGTATTTTAATTTAGTATTTTAACTTAAGAAGAATAAAAAAAGGACCAACTAATGGCAAAAGGTCAATCGTTACAAGACCCATTTTTAAATGCGTTACGTCGTGATCGCATTCCTGTCGCAATTTATTTAGTCAATGGGATCAAATTGCAAGGTCAAGTTGAATCATTTGATCAATTTGTTATTTTACTAAAAAATACGGTTAGTCAAATGGTGTATAAGCACGCTATTTCTACTGTAGTACCAGCGCGAGCAGTGTCTACTGCACCTGTGCCTGGTTCAGACTTTAATCAGTCATCGGAATAACTGATTTTATGATTGTGAGTTGTGTTTGGAGTTTGCTAGTTGTTTGACCGTTTTGAAGCTGGTGAACAAGCCATACTGGTTCATATAGACTTTCCCGATGAAAATGCCCGTGAAGACTTAACCGAATTTAAAATGTTGGTGTCTTCTGCGGGAGCTTCCTGTCTTGATGTCATTACTGGGAGCCGTCGTTCTCCGCAAGCTAAATATTTTGTTGGTAGTGGTAAAGCCCAAGAAATTGCCGATGCTGTGCAATTATTTGAGGCGAATGTTATTCTATTTAATCATAGTTTAGCGCCCTCACAAGAAAAAAATTTAGAAGCCTTGTGTCAATGTCGAGTTATCGACAGAACCAGCCTTATTTTAGATATTTTTGCGCAACGTGCTCGCACTCACGAAGGTAAGTTACAAGTAGAGTTAGCTCAACTACGTCATATAAGTACTCGCCTTATTCGTGGTTGGACTCACCTTGAAAGACAAAAAGGTGGTATAGGTTTACGTGGACCAGGTGAAACTCAATTAGAAACCGATAGGCGGTTATTACGCGAACGAATGAAAAATATTTTGGCGCGTCTTAATAAAGTAGAAGCTCAGCGTCAACAAGGTAGACGAGCACGTAGTCGTGCTGAAATACCAACGGTATCATTAGTGGGTTATACCAATGCAGGTAAATCAACGTTATTTAATCGCTTAACTAATTCAGAAGTTTATGCGGCAGATCAACTTTTTGCGACGTTAGATCCAACCTTACGAAAAATTGAATTAGCGGATGTTGGTCGTATAGTCTTGGCTGATACCGTTGGCTTTATTCGCCATTTGCCTCATGATTTAGTGGCAGCCTTTAAAGCAACGTTAACCGAAACCCGAGAAGCTGAATTGTTACTACATGTCATCGATGTTTTTGATGAACGTCGAGATGATAATGTATTGCAAGTAGAAGAAGTACTTACTGAAATTGAAGCCGATGATGTACCGCAATTATTAATTTGTAACAAAATAGATATGTTGGCTGAATGCCAGCCTAGAATAGATCGTGATGAGCAAGGAAAACCAATACGGGTATGGTTATCCGCGCAACAAAATATTGGTTTAGAATTATTATTACAAGCTATACAAGAGTGTTTAGGCACGCAAATTGTTAAGCACTGCTTGAAAGTTCCGCCAAGTGCAGGTAAGTTGCGCGGGGTCTTTTATCAATTAAATTGTATTAATAGTGAAACTTTTGATGAGCAAGGTAATTGTATATTAGAGATAAGACTACCATTACGTGAGTGGAATCGTTTATTAAAACAACAACAAACTAATTTAGAACACTTTATTGAACACTAACTCGCTGGTAATATAGTAATATTGGCAAACTAGTGATATATACTCATGTTACTTGAATTCTGCCTCTTTAAGTGGAATGAGTATATAACATTTTTTAAGCGTTAACTGGAGAGCAACATGGCTTGGAACGAACCGGGGAATAATGATAAAGATCCCTGGAAAAATAAAGGTGGTAAAAACCAAGGACCACCAGATTTAGATGAATTATTAAAAGATCTTGGCGATAAATTCGGCGGTATTTTTGGCGGCAATAAAGGCTCAAAAAATACTAAGTCAGGACGAGGTTTTTCGGGTTTAGGCATTGGTTTATTATTAATTATTGCTATTATTGTTTATGCTTTTAGTGGTTTTTATACCATTAAAGAAGCGCAAAAAGGTATCGTATTACGTTTTGGGCAATATGCTGGTATGGCTGAACCTGGTTTACGTTGGAAATGGACATTTGCAGAGCAAGTGATCCCTGTTGATGTACAAACAACACGCAACTTATCTGCTTCTGGCTCTATGCTAACGCAAGATGAAAATATTGTGCGTGTTAAAATGCAAATTCAATATCGTGTTGATAATCCTCGTAATTATATGTTTAGTGTTACTAATCCTGATGACAGTTTAAATCAAGCCCTTGATAGTGCATTGCGTTATGTTATTGGTCACTCAACAATGGATGATATTTTAACGAGTGGTCGTGAAAAAATACGCCAAGCGGTATGGGAAGAGTTAGAGCGCATAATTAAACCGTATAAATTAGGATTAATGATTGTTGATGTTAACTTTACAGATGCTCGTCCTCCAGAAGAAGTGAAAGATGCTTTTGATGATGCTATTGCTGCACAAGAAGATGAAGTACGTTATTTACGTGAAGCTGAAGCGTATGCTCGCGGTATTGAACCACGTGCGCGTGGTCGTGTAAAGCGTATAGAGCAAGAAGCACTTGCTTATAAACAGCAAACGGTACTTGATGCTGAAGGTAAAATTGCTCGTTTTACTAAAATATTACCTGAATATAAAGCAGCGCCTAAAGTAACACGTGAACGTATGTATTTATCTACGATGGAAAAAATCTATAAACAAACATCCAAAGTTATAGTTGATGTTGACGGTGGTAATAATATGATTTATTTACCGCTTGATAAAATTATGCAACAACAAACACCAACACCGCGTTTACTACCTAGCACAAGAGCACAAATGAACAAACAAATTCATAGTAATAGTAAAACAGTTCCAGCAAGTACAGATCGTCCAGATCGCTTTAGTCAAAGGGGGAACTAAGCAATGAAAAATTTTTATATCGCAATACTTGTTGCCTTATCACTGTTGGTTGTTTCTTCTGTATTTGTGATCAATGAAGGCCAACGAGGTATCGTTTTTAAATTTTCAAAAATAAAACGAGATCCACAAACGAATGAAATGATTGTTTACGCACCGGGTTTACATTTTAAAATACCGTTAATTGAAACGGTACGCAAAATGGATGCTCGCATTCAAACCTTAGATGAAGCGCCTGATCGATTTGTGACCGCTGAGAAAAAAGATTTAATGGTTGATTCGTACGCCAAGTGGAAAATAATAAATTTTTCAACGTATTTTTTACGAACCTCAGGCTCTATTGATAATGCTAAGGCGCTATTAAAACAAAGAATCAATAATGGTTTACGAACTGAATTTGGTTCGCGTACTATTACAGAAATAGTCGCTGGTGATCGTTCAACTTTTATGAGTAAAGCCTTAGAAAGTGCAGGAAGTAGTAAAGAAGACTTAGGTATTGAGGTTATTGATGTTCGTGTAAAAGCGATTAATTTACCTCATGAAGTCAGTAGCTCCATATATGAACGTATGCGTGCTGAGCGTACAGTTGTAGCTAAAGAGCATAGATCAAAAGGGCAAGAGCAATCTGAGATCATTCGTGCCACCATTGATGCAAAAGTGACTGTAATGCTTGCAAATGCACAGAAAAACTCCTCTGAACTCCGTGGTGACGGAGACGCAATAGCAGCCAAGGTTTACGCGGATGCTTATAACAAAGATGCAGAGTTTTTCTCCTTTTATCGAAGTTTACAAGCCTATGAAAATAGCTTTAATAGTAAAAATGATATTATGGTGATTAAACCTGATAGTGATTTTTTCCATTATTTCAATAATGATAAAAAATCTAAAAAATAGCTACTCATTATTGGACGTTATAAAAATAGGCACTTAGTGCCTATTTTTTTTGTCTGCTGTTTGAGATAAGAATTCTTTTTAAAAGAACTTAATCAATTTGGTGTAATTAACAATTTTCAAAGCCTTTAGGCAAAATACAGATAAAACGGCATAAACAAACGCCGAAAAAAGCAGCGTAATAGCTTGGACTCGCGGTTGAATTTTGGTAGAATCCTCGCCTGATTTTTTTACGAAATAAAAAACATGGGCAAAAACGTCGTAGTTCTTGGCACTCAATGGGGTGACGAAGGTAAAGGTAAGATTGTTGACTTACTTACTGATAAAGCGAGTTATGTAGTTCGCTATCAAGGCGGTCATAACGCAGGTCATACACTGGTTATCGATGGTGAAAAAACGGTTCTGCATTTAATTCCGTCAGGTATTTTACGTGATAATGTAAAATGTTTGATCGGTCATGGTGTGGTGCTTTGTCCTAAAGCACTCATGACAGAAATTGCTATGCTTGAAAGCAAAGGCGTTCCAGTACGCGAACGTTTGCTTATTAGTGATGCTTGTCCGTTGATCCTTCCTTATCATAACGCTTTAGATATGGCGCGTGAAAAAGCACGTGGTAGTAAAGCTATTGGCACAACTGGTCGTGGTATTGGTCCAGCCTATGAAGATAAAGTAGCGCGTCGAGGATTACGTGTTGGCGACCTATTTTGCCCGGAAAGCTTTGCGGCTAAATTAAAAGAGATTGTTGATTATCATAATTTCTCATTAACGCAATATTATAAAGTTGAACCAGTTGATTATGATGAAGTACTCGCTGATGCTTTAGCGGTTGCTGATGTCATTAAAAATATGACGGCCGATATTGCAGAAATATTAGATCAAGCACGTATTAATAACCAATCAATAATGTTTGAAGGTGCACAAGGTACCTTGTTAGACATAGATCATGGTACTTATCCTTATGTAACTTCTTCTAATACCACTGCTGGTGGCGTTTCTACAGGCTGTGGTTTTGGTCCTCGCTATATTGACTATGTATTAGGCATTACTAAAGCTTACACCACACGTGTTGGCTCTGGTCCTTTCCCAACCGAACTAGATGATAAAATTGGACATCATTTAGGTACTGTTGGCCATGAATTTGGTGCAACTACGGGGCGTGAACGTCGTTGTGGTTGGTTCGACGCGGTAGCTATGCACCGTGCAGTGCAAGTTAACAGTGTGAGCGGATTTTGTTTAACTAAACTTGATGTGTTAGACGGGTTAGAAACGTTGAAAATTTGTACCGCTTATAAAACTCAAAATGGCGAGTTAGTTACAGTACCGCCAACGGCCGCTGAAGGTTATGAAAAAATAACGCCAGTGTACGAAGAGTTACCAGGTTGGAGCGAAAAAACGTTTGGTTTACAATCAGTAGATGAGTTACCTGCTAATGCCAAAGCGTATATTAAACGTATTGAAGAGTTAACCGGTGTACCCGTAGATATTGTTTCTACAGGTCCTGATCGCAATGAAACCATGATTTTGGTTAATCCGTTTGCTGAATAGCTTGTAGAATCATTCTATTAATATATAAAAAAACCAGCGTTAATCGCTGGTTTTTTATATGTTCTGTTTTTCTTTTAAGCTAATTTCTTTTAAGCTAATTGTGCAGTCAGTAATTGCCAACTGCGTTTTTGTTCAATAAATTTTTGTTTCAATTCTTGGTATTGTTTTACCAAGTCAGAATTTTCTACATCGGCGCGTAATTGTTCACGTTTTGCCATGATTAGCTTTTTCTTAGTACTATAATAGTCATTCATTTTTGCGATTAATTCATCGTATTCGTGTTGTAAATTTACAAGCATTTGCTCAGCTTGTGGGTGTAATTTTAGCTTTTGCTGACTTAATTTTAAAGTCATTGCCAATTTAGCTTTTTCAATTTTATCTTCAGGGCTAACCCGTAGTTTTTTAGTCACCCCAATAAATTCGCAGCTTTTAATTAACCACTTGGTTGGATCAAATTGCCACCAAAGAATGCCATTACGATAATCATTTTCAAAAATATGATGAAAATTATGGTAACCCTCACCAAACGTGAAGAAAGCTAAAATACCATTATCTCGAGCGGTATTTTTATCAGTATAAGTTTGTTTACCCCAAACATGAGCCAATGAGTTAATAAAAAAAGTGGTGTGATGGCTTAAGACCAAACGTAAAAAACCGACCATGAGTAAACTACCAATCATATCGCCTGAAATAAACCCTATCGTAATTGGCACGCCAAAGTTCATTAAAATAGTCAGTAATAAATAATGTTTATGCTGCCACATTACGATGGGATCTTTTTGTAAATCACGGGCATTACTATAATCAGTATAACGGCTTGCTTGATATTCACGACACATCCAACCAATATGAGAATACCAAAAACCCATTTTTGCGGAATAAGGGTCTTTGTCATTATTATCAACGTGTTTGTGATGAATACGATGATCTGATGACCAATGTAATATACTATTTTGTAAGGCAAAAGCACCACCTAATGCACACAGAAAGCGTAAACTCCAATGAGCTTGAAAAGTTTTATGTGACCATAATCTATGGTAGCCAGTGGTAATAGACATACCGCAATAAATAAAACTAATTATTGCTGCAGCGATAAGGGTGTTACTAAATCCATGAGTTATTGCCCAATAAGGTACACCGATGGCCGCGACCAAAAATGTTAATACAAAGACTGAAACATTCAGCCAAATAATACGAGGTTTCTTCATTAAAGCTCTACTAATTTGTTTTAAAATACTAAATAAAATTTCAGTGTACAAGTGTACACTGTTTTCATTTTAGCCTACACATCCGTCCAGTCAAGGTTAAAATTTAAATTTGTGCATACTTGCTGCATTATTTTCAGTATCATTAGCGTTATCATATTCTTTTTAGTAGCAGTTCATGGTTGGAATAAGAGCACAACAAAAAGAGAAGACTCGTCGTCAATTAATTGATGCCGCGTTGACGCAATTAAGCGCAGAACGTAGTTTTTCAAGTTTAAGCTTACGAGAAGTTGCGAAAGAGGCAGGACTTGCGCCAACTTCTTTTTATCGCCATTTTACCGATATGGATGAATTAGGCTTAACGCTTGTTGACGAAGCGGGTTTAACATTACGGCAACTAATGCGGCAAGCAAGACAACGTATAGAAAATGGCGGCTCAGTGATCACCACTTCAGTGGTTACCTTTATGGAATTTATTGAAGATAATGGCAATATTTTTCGTTTATTATTACGAGAACGTTCAGGCACATCCGCAGCTTTTCGTGCTGCGGTAAGTCGTGAAGTACGTTATTTTACCATGGAATTATGTGATTATTTACAACATGCCAACCAATTAGATGCTGAAGTGGCGTATTTACAAGCGAATGCTGCGGTGACTATTGTATTTAGTGCGGGTTCTGATGCACTTGATGTTGATAAAAAAGAACGCCAACAATTAGCCGATCGCACTGTTGGACAATTACGCATTATAGCTAAAGGTGCGCATGACTTTAGTCTTCGCAAAAAAAAATTGGCTAAAACCAAAGAATAACCGATGTTTAAAGAGGGATGATTAAAAGTTAATTAACGTTAACCCGTGGTGCATTTAAGAAACAGCTACTTTTAGATTGTTAATGTTGTTTCCTTTTTGTTGATTAAACCATTGGATTAGCGTTAATGCTGTAATTTTCGATAATATGCGTGTTGAAAAGCCATCGAATGATTTAGCATAATTGCGTCGG
>WGGB01000230.1 GCA_015491935.1 Alteromonadaceae bacterium | reverse complement strand
TGATTATTGCTACCTTTATTCTTTTTTCATGGCTACTTGATGAGGTTTGGAGTTCTTATTTAGAGCAAGACATTGAGTCCTACACTGGCTATAAAACCATGCTGGCCACGGTTGGCGATTATTTACAACAACATCCTCAAGAAAACTGGTCCATTCTTGTTGAAAAAATAGCGATAAAGTATCAGCTACCTTTGTCATTGGTTAGTTTGAAAAGTTTAACTGAAAAAGATCCCATTCATCAAAAAAGCCTACAGCAAGGTAATACCCACGTTTATTACAATGCTGATGAGGTTGTTATTCATTATCAACTTGATGCTAGCCCTTATGTCTTAAATTTAGGACCAGCAAAAATGCCAAGTCGGCCTAGATATGAAGCAATGATCCGTATTTTAATTTTTGTTGCTTTAGGTTTTGTTATTTTTATCTGGGTATGGCCTTTATCAAAAGATCTAGATTCCTTAAAAAAAGCAACCATCTCTTTTGGTAAAGGAGAATTTGATACTCAGGCGACTCGTGCTAAAACGACAACGGTAGCGCCAATGATTAACGCTTTTAATATGATGGCTGCGCGTATTAAACGCCTAATTAATGCACATAAAGAATTAACCAGTGCAGTATCACATGAATTAAGAACACCATTAGCACGCACAAAATTTGCTTTACAAATGTTATCAACAATTAAAGATGAAACCAAAAGAGAAAAGTATATACAACAAATTCATAATGATGTTAATGAGTTAGATGAACTTATTAATGAAATGCTGCTTTATGCTACCTTTGATAATGAAAAGCCTAAGTTAATGATAGATAAAGTGAATATAGCGGAATTGGTGAGTGAGTTAGTTAATTATTATGAAGAGTTTTCAGGCTCTTTTGTTATTGAAAACCAAGTTAAAAATTTATTGGTTGAATGTGATCCTCATTTTATCACGAGAGCATTGCATAACTATATTTCTAATGCGATAAAATATGGTAATAACCGCATTGTTATCAAACTACTTACCAACAATAAACAATGTATTATTCGGGTTGAAGATAATGGTAAAGGTGTGTCGGATGAATTTAAAGATGTCATTTTTGATGCCTTTTCGCGCGGCGATCAATCGCGTAATAAAGAAACAGGAGGATTTGGTTTAGGACTTGCCATTGTAAAACGCATAATGGAATGGCATAACGGCAGTGTGAACGTTGGTAATAGTGACTTAGGTGGTGCTGCATTCGAACTTGTTTGGCCAATTAAGCAACCAAAATAAGCAATGAATAAAAATTAATCCCTAAATTCAAATAAGCTCAAATAAGGAATAAATAATAAAAATAATGAGTAAATAGCTATCAAGGTTTTCACTAACAAGTCGATAACTTAGTTACTAGATAATAAATGCATATAAAAGTAGTAACTATGCTAACAACCGAACAGCCTTTGATCGCTAAGTCACAAGACAAAAATAAGGTATTGTTCCATGAACTGCAATTAGGCTCAGAGCTTAATAAATCTATTCATAGTAAAAGACGTGCAGATTTTTCACTAATGTTGGCAATGTTAACGGAAGATGTTCGTGAACATAGCCAATTTTTTGTGCCCAAGACTACATTTAAAGAGCGTGAATATAGTGATGAGGCATTACGTAAAGCTTTTCAATTACCTAAAAAGGCACCTTTAGCTTTACAAAACATAGATGAACTTGAAAAATTATCACAAGCTCACTTAGTTGCTAAACAACAAATCGCAACATTACATTTGCAAAATGTTTTATCACCACCTCCTTTAGCTTTTCATGATGATCCTAGTCATATACCTAGTGATGTTTTAAATGACACAAGTATTCACTGCCAAATAAGAGTGAAGCAACAAAAAACTTCAGATGAAAAAGAACCTAGTTTAAATGCAGCGGCTTTTTTTAATGCAAAATCTTGGTTAGATAATATTCAAAAATCATTGATAAATGGCAGTAATGTACATTTGCAAACGGCTTAAAGCACATTTTTCGTGGGTTATCTTTTTCTATAACCTTATTAAATCATGGCACAACATTTTTTAAATTTTTTCTGGCTTTGACAAGGGCATAATTCATTTGCTTTAATTTTACTTAAATATTGATGCTTAATTATATCCCCGTCTAAATAACGCCATTGATCGTTTTCATTAATAAAAGTAGATAATTCTTGTAAGCAAAATAATTTAGATTTTTGTAAATATAAAGCTAAAAACTCCACGGTTGCTAAACGTTGTTGTTTTTCTATAAAGACAGGAGATGCGTTGAGTATTGTTAATTTAATCCACTGGCACTGTTTTGCCCATTGTGAAATTTCTTCTATTGATTGTGCTGGTTTCGATTTGTCAGCATAAGTATTATACAAATAGCTTGCATTTTTAGTGGCATAAGCACTGTAACGAGAGCGCATTAATTGTTCGGCTGTTTTTGCATTAATACCATTAATTATTGGTTGACAGCATTGTGTAAATATTTTTTTTGACCCACAAGGACAAAGCATAATAATGCACCGCGTTATATAAATATAAGGGCATTATAGCGGTAATTTTATCGCTACCCAAACTCATTAAACACAGTTTTTTCCCAAGAGTATTTTTTATTCATTTTTATTTTGATTAATGTAATGTTGGCATATTATTCAAAATTATACATTGTGTGTTGGTTTGTTTTCCTAAACGATAAAATTCGGCTAATTGTTGTTGCTCAAAGTGAGTATTACATAAAACAATCGCACAGCAATTCCCTTTAGATAATGCTGTATTTATATTAGTTTTTGTTACTTTTATCTTTCTAGAATCTACTTTTAATATTTTAGCTGGATTTATTTTTTTGTTTTTTAGTAATTGACTTATATCTTGCTGTTTAGGATCTATCATTAATATCCAACGATTGTCTTGCTGATAATTTAGGCAGATGTCAACTAGCTCTTGTGTGAAATTTGTCGAGGTTAAGTTATGTTTCGTATGGGTTTTTAATTTATTTATACTATTATTTTTTTTATTTTGATCACCAGAAATATGACTTGTCTTTATGAATGGACAAATTAAGTTTGCTGATTTTTTTATTAATGGGGTGGCATTTAATGTCGGTGTAACAATAGTATTTAGAAAACTCATAACGAAACCTTTAATATAATACATCACATACTGTGTTTTTATACAGTATAGTTGTTTTGATTATAAATCAAGCAAAAAATTAAAAGAATTTAACTATTTAATATTGCAATGTATAAAAAACGCGCTATATTGGTATAGCTTTAAGTATATTGGTATAGTTTTTAACCGAACCATCGGGGAGTCCATTAAAATCGAATGGACAGTTAGCACTAGTTCTTAGCTTTTTACTCTAAGATTTTTGAGTGTTAGATTTTCTGAAAAATAAAATAAAAATATAAAGAAGGGATGCTCTACATGGAAGAAAATTTAATTGGTAGCCTTAAATTGGCAAGAAAATCACTTAATGAATTACAAGATACTAATCAAGATACTAATAAGGTCATTGAATCACCTAACGGTTCATTACTGAGATTAAGTAGCGCGTTAAAAAATATAGATAAAGAAGTCAATAAACTACGTAATATTATGAATGTTACGATGAAAAGCAGCCATTAAGTTAAACTTCTTGTCAAACTACTTATTTACCCTTAAATAATCAAATCCCACTATTTGTTTTAAAATAGTGGGATTTTTTATTTATCTTCAGATTTTCTTAATAAATATTTGCTACACTCTTTTTTCTTTAGCTAAAATTATTTGGTATATAAATGAGAATATTGTTGGTCGAAGATGATTTGCCCTTAGCACAAGGCTTACAAATTTCTTTGCGTCATCAAGATTTTGCTGTTGATCATGTTAAAAACGGTAAAGATGCGCTTAATACTTTAGCTTTTGCTGATCACGATATGGTTATTCTTGATTTAGGTTTACCCGATATGGATGGCTTATCTGTGTTAAAAGCAGTGAGAAAAAATAAATCAGCGATCCCTATTATTATTTTAACGGCCCGTGACTCTATTGAAGATAAAGTTCAAGGGTTAGATATTGGTGCTGATGATTATTTAGTAAAACCCTTCAATATAGATGAATTAACAGCAAGATTACGAGTTATTGAACGGCGTTTAGGTACCGCTAATAGCTCAATAATAGCGATTGACGACGTCGTTATTGATACGTTGGCGCATAAAGTTATAGTTAATAAACAAGTCCTTAATTTAGCGAAAAAAGAATATATGGTGCTAAAATTATTAATGGAAAATGCGGGCAGAATACAATCAAGAGAACAAATAGAGTCTCATTTATATGAATGGGGCGAAGAAGTGTCAAGTAATGCCATTGAAGTACATATTTCTAATATCCGCAAAAAATTACCTGAAAAATTTATTAAAACTATTCGTGGTGTTGGTTATACAGTAGAGTCTTAACGCTTTTAGTTTATTTCTTATATAATCTTATCTTAAATGGCAAATTAAATGTCTATACGTCGTTATCTAGTGCTTATTCTCATTTCTGTTATAACCTTAGTCATTTTTATCGCGACTATCGAAGGTTATAAAGCAAGTATGGTAAAAGCTGGGCATTTATTTGATATGCAACTCAGTTCGTTTGCTGACACGTTAATTAATCTAGAGCCGCAAAAAAACAATATAACGGTAAGCAACAAGGATACGTTAGCTTTTCAATTATGGCGTAATAAACAATTAGTTTCTAAAAGCAGTAATGCACCCAACCAAGCAATTAGTGTATTTAAAGAGGGGTTTAGTGAACAAAACTTTAATGCTAAGCGTTGGCGTGTGTTTAGCTTGCAAAAAAATAATACTTGGATCATCGTTGCACAATTATTAAAACCTCGTTTTGAATTAGCTGAAAAAGTTATTTTATCAGCGGTTACACCTATTATATTAACGATACCTTTATTAAGTTTAATTATTTCTCTCATTATTAGTTATGGTTTAAAACCTTTACAGCAATTAAAAACCCAGTTAACCCAAAAAGGCATTAATGATTTAAGTACGATTAATGTGGTGCAAGCTGGTACAGAATTACAACCAATTATTGATACTTTAAATCGAGTGTTAAGCCAGCTTGATAGCGCGTATGAGCGTGAAAAACGCTTTGCCTCTGATGCCGCTCATGAATTAAGAACGCCATTAAGTGTATTAAAGATAAATGCTCACAACTTACAATATGAAATAGGTAATGATAATTTATTATTAAATAACTTAATTACTAGTGTTGAGCGTATGGCACATATCGTTGAGCAAATACTTAAGTTAAATCAAACTAACCCCGAGCAGTTTTCACAGCAAATGCAAAAAATGTCGTTAACGCCGATTGTGCAACAGGTTATTGCCCAGCTATATCCTGAAATATCAATGCGCAAACAAACAATTGAATTTATTGATGGTCATATTGAAATTTATGGAAATGAATTTTGTATAGTGACCTTAGTACAAAATTTAATTGCCAATGCCAGTAAATATACGCCAATCGGTGGGCGAATTTTAGTGAGTACTAAACAGTACCAACAAGAATTTATTTTACAAATAGAAGATTCTGGCCCAGGGATAGTAGAGAGTGAAATAAATAAAGTGTTTGATCGTTTCTACCGTATTGGCGGCGATTGTAATAATTCATCAGTGGTTGGCTGTGGCTTAGGTTTAGCGATTGTTAAGCATATTGTTATTTTACATCAAGCCAAGATCCGTTTATTAAGATCGACAAGGTTACATGGCTTAAAAGTTACTATCAGCTTTCCCTGTTCACTTACACATCATCATAAAGAGCAAAATAATAATGACAAAGAGGTGAAAGCTATTCATGAATAATCAATTGTTCACTAAGATCATTTTATTATTGTGTTTAGGTTGGCAAAATTATGCATGGGCAGAGCGTCCTGAGTATGTATTGACGATTAAAAACCACTTATTTTATCCTGCACATATAATTATTCCTGCCAATACCAAAGTGAAATTTATTGTCATTAATAAAGATAAAACACCAGAACAGTTTGATAGCTTTGATTTGAATAGAGAAAAAGTTATTTTTGCGGGAAAAAAATCAACAATATTTGTTGGGCCATTATCATCAGGGAAGTATCATTTTTCGGGTGAATATCACCCTAATACCGCAAGAGGTGTGGTTATTGTCAAGAGTGAGGCTAATGATGTTAATTAATACCGTGGTGTTATTTTTACATAATGCTTTACCTATTGTTATTATTATTGTTTTATTACTTTTGAGCTTAAAGAAAGCTTATCATAAGCGTTTTTTAAAACCATGGTTAACTACATTATTTATCAGCATTTTAAGTACCTTTTTTCTTGTTAATTATTCGGATGATATTGCGCAGTTGTTTCAAGGAATGGCACTTGAGTTATTGTTCTCTATGGTTTTTGTTGGTGTTTATTTATTGATCATTCTTTATCTTTATCAAATCGTATTTCAGATGAATAAACAGCGACTTAATTACATTGCAATGTTGATCTTTTTTTTAGTTTTTACTGTTAATGCAAGTGCTTTTTTTATTTATTTTACAGGGTTTTGGTCTCAGACTGAATTACAACTGCCTTTATTGATTGGTACGCTATTAGGTTTTGGTATTTGCCTTAGTATTGGCATTTTATTGTATTTTATACTGTTATTTTTTCAGTTTAAAAATCAACAAGGTTGGACTTTATTATTGCTTTTTTTATTTTCCTGTGGACAGCTTAATCAAGCCGTAAATTTGCAATTACAAATAGATTTTTTACCAAGTTTTGAAGCCTTATGGGATAGCACTTTTTTACTTAATGAAGACTCTGAATTAGGCTATTTTTTTACCGCTTTATTGGGGTATGAAGCAACGCCTTCAATTTTACATTTAGGTATTTATTTAACCGCTTTAGGTATTCCTTTGTTTGGGTACTTTTATTTAAAAAATAATAAAGTAGTGATGAAAGATAGGACAATTAAATGAAAACATTTACTACGTTAGCCAATAACATATTGTTTATTTTAACAGTATTCATAAGTGTGTTTTTAATGAGTGCGAGTTTTAGTCATGCTTATGCGAAAAGCACTGCCATTGACAAAATTTACCATCCTTACGTATTACCTGATGAAACTGAAGTTGAATGGCGTTTATTATCCCAACATAATGACGATGTTAACGTATTACGGCAACGCTTAGGCTATGGCTTTTCATTATCTGAACACGTCACTATGGAAGGTTATCTTGTTGGTGAACGCAATACTGCTGATGAATTTAATTTAGCGGCTTATGAGCTTGAAATTAGATGGATGTTAACCGAACAAGGGCAATATTGGGCAGACTGGGGCACCTTATTTACACTAGAAAAAAAAGACGCGGTTAATGACTGGTCTGCGAAAGCGGGGATTATATTTGAAAAAGAAATCGCTCGAACTAGCTTAACCATGAATTTTTTTGTTACGCAAGAATGGGGCAATAATCCGCAAAATGTTACTAGAAAAAATGAAACTGAAACAGATTTTCGTTTGCAATATCGCTATCGCTGGTTACCGCAATTACAACCTGCTATTGAATTTTATTCGGGTAATGATTACTTGGGTGTTGGCCCTGCATTTATGGGCTTGCAGCGATTTGCTCGCGAAAAACAATTAAAATGGGAAATGGGCTTTATTTTTGGTCTGAATAAAAACAGTGCAGAGCAAGCATTACGGGTTAATATTGAGTATGAGTTTTAACCATCTCAATGAGTCATTTGTTTACGATAACTGGCTGGTGTTTGTTGACACTTTTTTTGAAACCAACGATAAAAAGATCTTGCTTCGCTAAAGCCGAGTTGTTGGCTTATTTCTTCTATATTGACAAGGGTATTGCTTAATAAATCTTTGCTTTGTTTTAAGCGGACGTTATCGACAATTTCTTTAAAATGAGTGTGTTTAGCTTTTAACCTTCGTTGCAGCGTTTTACTGCTTATATTAAGTTGTTCGGCAATATAGGCTTGGTTAACGTGTTGATTTTTCAATTGTTGAAAAATCAACTGTTCGGTGAGCATTACAATATCATTATTATCTTTTAAACTCGCAATGATACTTGTGGCGTGTTGCTCTAGTGTTGGTAAAAGTTGTTTATTACCCTTATTAAGCGGCAAATCTAAAAAAGCTTTTGCAAAAACGATTTCATTAACGGGGTGATTAAACAACACCTGACAATTAAATGTTCGTTGATATTCAGCGCATTGGCTTAAGTTGGGGGTGGAACGTGTTAGGCGCACTTGTACGGGGGCACCATTTTTACTGGTAAGGTAATGCGCAAAGGCTAACCATGAAGCCAAACAATTATCGACCATGTGACGACGCACTTCTTTATTAGGAAAAATACAACTCCAGCCAATGCTAAATAAATCTTTTTGCTCAGTTAATGTGGTGGTACCCATATCACCCACTAATTTTTCAAATGGTTGTATTTTGGTGATCGCTTCACCTAAGGTTTCACAACTCATGACAATAAAGCCTAAAATACTATAAGACCCAGGTTGTACATATTGCGCGGTATGCAAGCCAAATAGCTCGTCGTCTGACAAGCTTATTAACTCGTTAATGAGTTGCTGAAATTTTTCTCCTGAAATACTCTGATCATGATCAGCTAAAAGTTCTGGCGTTAATGCTAATTTATTTAAACAAGGCTCAATAGGTAATTGTTGTGCTATGGCGAGTTGTAAATACTGATTTACCGCAGGAATAGAGGCTCGCCCTAGTGATAATTGTTTATTTTCTTGAGGTAACATATTTTTTTGTCCACTTTTGTCCCTAAAACTGTCTTTAGAGGACATTTTGCCATCTTCATTCTCGTTTTATCATAAATTAATATTGATAGCGAATGGTAAATAAATATGCGACGTTGGAATGGTTGGGGTGATGAAAGTACTAGTATGGCGATGCCTGACTCTGCTGAAAAATTTTTACAGCAAGAATTAGGTAATACAAAAGTACTTAGCGATATTAGTTTAACTGAGGTATTAACTAAAGTACCTAATACAAGGTTAACTTCGCAACAGCTAGCAAAATTTACATGGTTAACCGATGATAAAGAACAGCGAGTTCGTCATGCCAAAGGGCAGTCATTACCCGACTGGCTAGCCATGCGTAGTGGTAATATTGAAGTTTTTCCTGATGCGGTGGCGTTTCCTGAGAATCGTTATGATATTCAAGACTTGTTACAATGGTCAAAGCAAGAGAATATCGAATTAATTCCTTATGGTGGTGGTACTAGTGTTGCGGGTCATATAAACCCGCTAAAATCTTCTCGTAGTATTGTTACAGTTGATATGTCGCGCTTAAATCAACTACTGCATTTAGATAAGCAAAGCCAGCTTGCTACGTTTGGTGCGGGTACGCCTGGACCTATGGTTGAAGCGCAATTAAGAGCGCAAGGTTATACGCTTGGACACTTTCCGCAATCGTTTGAATTATCTACCATTGGTGGCTGGGTAGCAAGCCGCTCTAGCGGGCAGCAGTCGTTGCGTTATGGGCGCATAGAGCAATTATTCGCAGGTGGAATTATGGAAACCTACCATGGTGCGCTCGACTTACCAACGTTTCCTGCTTCTGCTGCAGGACCTGATTTTAGAGAAATAGTGCTTGGCAGTGAAGGGCGCTTTGGCATTATTAGTGAGGTTAAAGTCAGGGTAAGTAAACTTGCTGAACAAGAACAATTTAAGGTCATATTTTTTCCAACTTGGCAGCAGGCAACGCAGTTTTGTCAAGATATTGCTCAACAACGTATTCCACTGTCTATGTTACGTGTCTCCAATGCGCAAGAAACCCAAACTCAACTTAAATTAGCAGGACATGAAAATGCTATTAAATGGTTAGAGCGTTATTTAAGTTTGCGCGGAGCTAAACAACAAAAATGTATGTTAACGCTTGGGATCACGGGCTCAAAAGTACAAATAAGCGCAATTAAAAAGCAGTTTAAACCCTTACTTAAAAAATATCAGGGTGTGTCAACAGGAGGCACGTTAGGCAAGCGTTGGAATGAAAATCGCTTTAAATTTCCTTATTTGCGTGAAGCTTTATGGGAAAAAGGTGTGGTCGTCGATACGCTAGAAACTGCGACCGATTGGCATAATGTCGATAAGCTGATGGCAAAAGTAGAAAATAGCTTAGCCACGACTTTACCCAATAGTGAAAAAGTACACGTATTTACGCATTTATCGCACGTTTATGGACAGGGTTGTAGTTTATACACCACCTATTTATTTGTTAATGGCGATGACTATCAACAAACTTTATCTAAATGGAAAATGTTAAAGCATACGGCTAGCCAAACTATTGTTGATAACGGCGGTACTATTAGTCATCAGCATGGGGTTGGTAAAGATCACGCCCCTTATTTAGCGGTTGAAAAGGGCGAACAGGGGATGCAGCTATTGGCTAATTTATGTCAACATTTTGACCAACAACAATTACTGAACCCTAATACTTTGATCTCAACCAATGCGCAGGTTGGCGAGCAACAGGAAATGCAATAATGTCCACTATTGCTAAGCCTATAAAAATAGAGCAAGTGCATCATTTTGTTAAAACAAGCAGAGCAGAGCGACTTGCTGTCATTGGTGCGCAATCGCAATGGGATCTGATTATTGTTGGTGGTGGTATTACTGGCGCGGGAATTTTTAAATTAGCCAGTCAATTAGGCTTAAAAACCTTATTAGTTGAACAAAAAGATTTTGCGTGGGGCAGTTCTAGTCGTTCATCAAAAATGGTACATGGCGGTTTACGTTATATTGCACAAGGACAGGTAAAATTAACCATTGAATCGGTACAAGAGCGCGAAAAATTATTAAAACAAGCTCCACACTTAGTGACGCAGCAAAGTTTTGTCATGGGACACTATCAAAAGCAATTTCCGTGGCCGTGGATCTTTAATAGCTTGTTGTGGGTTTATCATTTATTTACTAAAAACAATGATGGTAATTGTTCTAAAAATCAGCACTATACTCAAACACCAGTAAAAGTACCTCAACAAAATAAACAAGGTTATGTACCTTTATCAATAAACGATCTCCGTTATATGGTACCAGCAGCAAACACTAAAAATAGCTTAGGTGCAACACAATTTAACGATGCACTAACCGATGATGCTCGTCTAGTCTTAAGGCTTATTCAAGAGGGGCAGCAATATGGTGGAACAGCCATTAATTACTGTAAAGTTGAGCATTACCTTTTTGATGCTATTGAAAAGGATAAAGTTGTTGGTGTTTGTGC
>WGGB01000229.1 GCA_015491935.1 Alteromonadaceae bacterium | reverse complement strand
TGTTATAAACAGTGCGGTCAATCTTATCTTTGATAGATGAGGGCAATAAGGTGAAAAGAAAACGCTCTGAATCAATGCCTAGGCATTCTGCAGCTAAGTTCAATGCGATTAATTCAGTATCATTGAGTTTAAGTTTTCGCTTTTGATTTAAAAAATAAGAATTTGGTTCAATGTCGTGCAGTAGGCTAAGAATTTTGGTATAGCTATCGTGTAAGTTGCTCATTTGACTAATCTTTTGGTGAAGATGTCATTATATCACGCTAAGTAATTGAACAACTTACAATTTCAATTTTTTTATTAATGCACCACGGGTAGTTCTAATATATCCCCATTAAAAACTAGCGATCTTTTAGCATAAAGTCGCTTACCTTTTTTGTAAAAAATTTAGCCAGCGCTTAATTTTCTGCCGTCTCCATGCTAATAAAATAAAACTAATCAAAAAGTAAAAAAGAGGTTCACTAATTTCAGATTTTACTGACCAATAAAAATGTATTGCGACTAAAAGAACAATTAAGTAGATCAAGTTATGTAATTTTTGCCAATGGCTGCCCATTTTACGCTTTAGTTTAGGTATTGAGGTAACAGCCAATAATGTCAGTAATATAAACGCTAACATTCCTATAGTAATATAAGGTCGTTTGACAATTTCACTAAATAATAAGCCAAAATCAAATTGCAGATCAAAAGCGATAAAACTAACAAAATGTAATACTGCATAAGTAAACGCATAAAGCCCAAGTAAGCGCCTCACATTCATTAAAAAGCTTTGTTTGAGTAATTTAGCTAATGGTGAAATACATAATGTTATCAATAATAAATTAAACGCCCCTATGCCAGTGTAATGAATAACAGCTTTAACAGGATCTGCGCCTAATTGATCGGCAAATGCATCCATATATAAATTAATTATTGGCAATAATGCCGCCAGATGGATGACTATTTTTAGTACTAGTGTTTTAGTTTTTAACTTTATTTTCATAAAAGGTTTTTCATAGTGAGTTTTTCATAGTTTTGCTCAGTAGCTAAATGATCATAAATCCCCCTAATAATACTGACTCAAATCCATGCCTTTATACATCGCCGCCACTTCTTCACCATAGCCATTAAACATTTGTGTTTTAATACGATTACGAGCTAATAAGCCGCCTGTGGTTATGCGACGTTCGCTGGCTTGACTCCAACGTGGATGCGCAACTTCGGGATTAACATTGGCGTAAAAGCCATATTCAGACGGAATTAATAAGTTCCATGTATTGGCAGGTTGGTGTTCAACAAACTTAATGCTAACGATTGACTTAATACTCTTGAAACCATATTTCCACGGCACAACTAAACGGATCGGGGCACCATTTTGCGGCGGTAAGGTTTTACCATACAAGCCAACACTCATTAAGGTTAAATCATTCATCGCTTCATCAATACGTAGCCCCTCAACATACGGATAACTGATACCACCACCTAAACGACGATTTTTTTGCCCTGGCATTTGCTTGGGATCATATAAAGTTTCAAACATCACATATTTAGCCCGAGAATTAGGTTGTGCTTTTTGCAATAATTTTGCTAGCGGAAAGCCCACCCACGGAATAACCATTGACCAAGCTTCAACACAACGCAGTCGATAAATACGCTCTTCAAGTTCAAAACTAGAAAACAAATCCTCATAATCAAGCGTTAATGGATTATTGCAATGTCCTGAAATAGTTAACTGCCAAGGATTAACCTTAAATTGTTGGGCTAATTGTGCTGGTTGACTTTTTTGGGCACCAAATTCGTAAAAATTATTATAACTGGTGACTTTTGCTTCTGGTGTAAGAGTTTGTGAAGTTGTAGGAGCTTGCTGGTATTTTAATGGTGAAACAGTAAAAGCTTTAACAGGATCTTTTTTAAATAAGTCGAACAAACCTGCTTGCGCTGAAGTTGATTGTGCTAATAAACCACTCGCGCCAATAAAACCTAATTTTTTTAAAACATTGCGTCTGTCGTGATAAACCGACTCATCGGTAACATCATATTCATTTAATTGATAAGATTTTGGTAATTTTATTAACATAATAATTCTCAACACTAGCTATTTTATTCAGTATAAATAACTAGAGTTGAGAATGGTGTAAAAAATTTCGTTTGTGATACTTTTGTTAAGTTTGGTAGTCTTAATGCAATGATCGACAATACTATTTACTAAATGCTGTTTATTTTATATTAACGGTCTTTACGTTGAGGAATTCATGGATCCCTTCGCCTGCACATTCACGACCATAACCTGAAAGTTTAATGCCACCAAAAGGTAATCGAGGATCAGAACCAACAAAAGTATTCACAACACAAGTTCCTGCATTGAGTCTGTATGTGGCAATCTCTTTGCCTCGTTCAATGTCTGCTGTAAAAACGGCGGCACCTAAGCCATAAGGACTGTCATTAGCAATGCGGATAGCATCGTCTTCATCTTTGGCTTTAATTACGGATATGACAGGACCAAATAGTTCACGGTCATAAGCAGGCGTACCTGGTTGAACGTTAACTAATAATGTCGGTTGGTAGTAGAAACCATCCCCTTCAACCTTGTTACCGCCTAGTAAACATTTTGCTCCTAACTTGATACTTTCTGACACTTGACTAGTGAGCTCTTCACGAAGATCTGTGCGAGCCATAGGACCAAATTGACAATTTTCATCCAAAGGGTTTCCGGGTTCAAATCGTTTAATTTGTTTGATCACTTGTTCTACAAATTGATCATAGATGGCTTCAACAACAATTAACCTTTTGGGAGAGATACATATTTGACCAGCATTCATCATTCGTATGGTTACACACGTTTCTGCGGCTTGATTGAGATCAGCGTCTTTTAATATTAAATAAGGATCTGACCCTCCTAATTCAAGCACGCATTTTTTGAGGTTTTTTGCACATTCGCCTGCAACAGCTACCCCAGCTCGTTCGGACCCCGTTAACGTAACGCCTTGAACTTTAGGATGTGCGATAACTTTAGCTGACTGAGGAATACTAATCACCAAAGAGGTAAAACAACCTTGTGGGAAACCCGCATCAATAAATATTTTTTCTATGGCCAAAGCACACCCTGTAGTAATAGGTGCATGGCTTAGCATACCAACATTTCCCGCCATTAAATTAGGTGCAGCAAATCTAAACACTTGCCAAAAAGGAAAATTCCACGGCATAATGCTAAAAATAACACCCAGAGGTAAATAGTTAATGGAGCTTTCACTCATTTCAGTTTTAATTAATTTTGGCTTGAGATATTGGACTGCCTCATTGGCATAATATTCACAGATCCAAGCACATTTTTCTATCTCGGCTAGAGATTGAGTAATAGGTTTGCCCATTTCTTGACTGATTAACGTGGCATAAGTTTGTTTATTTTGTCGTAATAGCTTTGCCACCTTCAACATCGGAATTTTACGTTCTTCAAGTGAAAGTTGAGACCAATTAAAAAAAGCTTGATCCGCTGCTTCAATTTTTTCATTTAAGATAACATCACTGATCTCGTCATAAATTTTTATCACTTTACCAGTGGTTGGATTAATAGTTTCAATACTCATACGAAATCCTTCTTGTTTTTAATTAGTACATTTAAAATTGAATGGTTAAGAGTGTAATCTACGCTTAAATCTATTACATGAACGCCTTTAGTATTAAGGCACTCGGTTAGCAGGCTAGAAAATTCATCACAACTTTCAGGACGGTGACCGATAGCGCCAAAACTTTCAGCATAAGTAACAAAGTCAGGGTTGCCATAATCTAGGCCAAAATTATCAAACCCCATTCCTTGTTGTTTCCATTTGATCATACCGTAAGCATTGTCTCTTAATATGATCACTACTAAGTCAAGTTTTAGCCTTACTGCGGTTTCTAATTCTTGTGAATTCATCATAAAACCGCCATCACCGTTAACTGAAATGATTTTTTTATTAGGGTAAATTAATTTGGTCGCTATTGCTGAAGATAAACCTGCTCCCATAGTGGCTAATGCGTTATCCAATAACAATGTATTAGCTTCATAACAAAGGTAATTCCGAGCAAACCATATTTTATAAACGCCATTGTCTAACGTTACGATACCATCGCTAGGGAGTTCTTGCCTGATTATATTAACGAGTCTTTGAGGTAACATAGGAAAACGGTCATCTTCAAAATATTTTGATAGATGACTATTAATTTCAATTTTAATTCGATCGAAATAATTAAAATTCCAATGTCTATTAGGCCTAACATGCTGTGTTAATTTGCCAATACTGGATGCTATATCACCGACCACATTGAGTTGAGGGAAGTAAATATCGTCAACCTCAGCAGGAAAGAAATTAATATGTATAACTTTTTTACCGCCTTTTTCCATAAAAAAAGGCGGTTTTTCAATAACATCGTGACCAACATTAATAATCAGATCAGCTTTATCAATAGCGTCATGTAAAAAATCGTAATCTGATAATGCGGCTGTGCCTAAAAATTGAGGATGACGTTCATCAATGACGCCTTTCCCCATTTGGGTGTTGAAAAAATAAATACCCGTTTTTTCAACAAACTCTAATAAGGAAACACTGGTTCTTTTACGGTTAGCCCCTGCGCCTATTAGCAATAAGGGCATTTGGGCTTTTTCTATCATTTCAGATGCTTCATTAATGACAATATCATCCGCGATAGGTCGTCTTACTGCTCTAACTTCAAATATAGTTGAAATTGCGTCTTCGTTAGCAATATCCTCTGGAAGTTCAAGGTGAGTCGTCCCTGGTCGTTCTTCTGAGGCAATCCGAAAAGATTCTCTGACAAGAAAGGGAATATTATTACCATCGACTATTTGTTTGGTAAATTTAGTTATTGGGCGCATTAAATCAACAATGTCTACTATTTGAAACTGCCCTTGTTTAGTTTTTTTAATAGGCTTTTGACCCGTAATCATAAACATTGGCATAGCACCGAGCTGCGCATAGGCTGCGGGGGTAACTAAATTAGTGGCCCCTGGTCCTAAAGTGGCTAAACAGACACCTGGGTTACCTGTTAATCGACCATATGTGGCAGCCATAAAGCCTGCCCCTTGTTCATGACGTGTTAGAATTACTTTTATTTTAGAATCGATAAGAGAATTTAATAAATCTAAATTTTCTTCACCAGGAATGCCAAAAATATATTCTACACCTTCGTTTTCAAGTGCCTTTACAAAAAGATCAGATGACTTCATTCGCTTTCCTTTTAATTTATTAATGAGTGTTGAAATTTAACCTTAATAATTACGATTATTAAAATAAACAAACTTAATCACAATAGACTAAATTTTTTCCATGCTTAGATTAGATTATGCACTTTTTCAAATGCGCAATAATATCATTCGATTCATAAAGCCATTGTACTTTATTATTTTTTTCAATACGTAAACAGGGCACTTTATGTTTACCACCCTCTCGCACCAATTCGTCTCTAAATTGCTCATTTTTACTGATATCACGTATTTCAATTTGTAAAGCATTTCGCTTAATGAAACGTCGTACTTTTACGCAAAAAGGACATGCCGTTAGTTGATACAAAGATAAACCTTTAGTTCTTTCATCAATCCTTTGCTGCTCCTCTGTACTGCGCTTAAGAGCTTTAGGGGCAAAAATAAAATTTAATAATAAAATTAATTGACCTATTGGCCAACGAATAATAAACATAATAGCTTTCATTGTTTAATACTACCTTTGTGAATAAAAATACATTTTAACATATTGCTAATCTACTGATCGATAATGCCCACTTAATGTTTTGTAAAGATTAATGTGTCCAGCTTTCTGGATCAGCTAGATCCCAGTTAACTTGCCACGTATCAGGCACTTTTTTTTCTGCTAGCAAACAACCTTCAGCTATCCAGTCATCTAGTTCACCATAATGATGAATTTCGTTGTTATGCGTGCGTTGATTAACATGATGTGGCTTTATTTGATTTAAGTCTTGCAACCCTGCGGCGGCTAATAATTCCATTAAGTTTTCGATCATCGCTTGATGAAATTGAAAAACTCGTTGCCCTTTTTTATCAACATTAAGAGCGTTATAACGGCGAGCATCTTGTGTCGCTATACCTGTTGGACATTTATCAGTATTACAGCGACGAGACTGAATACAGCCTAATGCTAGCATCATAGCACGCGCTGTATTTACCGTATCAGCACCTAACGCCATTAATCTAAAAATATGAAAAGCTGAAAAGGTTTTGCCCGAAGCAATAAGTTTAATTTCATTACGCAAACCACAACCAATAAGGGCATTATGAACAAATACCAAACCATCACGTAATGGGGTACCTACAGAATTAGTTAGTTCTATTGGTGCGGCACCAGTACCACCTTCACCACCATCTATGGTGATAAAATCGGGTGTTATTTGAGTACTTATCATTGCCTTACAAATAGCCAAAAACTCTTCTTTACGGCCAATACATAGTTTAAAGCCAATGGGCTTTCCGCCTGAAAGTTCTCGTAATTTTTGCACAAATTCAAGTAAGCCTAACGGAGTAGAAAAAGCGGTATGGGCAGGTGGCGAAATAACATCTTCGCCCATAGGCACATGACGAATATCGGCAATTTCTTGGGTGAGTTTTACCGCAGGTAATATTCCACCATGACCCGGTTTTGCCCCTTGTGATAGTTTTATTTCTATCATTTTAACTTGTTCAGTATTCGCCTTTTGCGCAAATAGTTTTTCGTCAAAGTTACCGTCACTGTCACGACAACCAAAATAACCTGTCCCTATTTGCCAAATTAAATCACCATCATATTGCTGATGATAGGGGCTTAAACCACCTTCGCCAGTGTTATGCGCAAAATCACCTAATTTAGCCCCCTTATTTAACGCCATAATGGCATTTTTACTTAGCGCTCCAAAACTCATCGCCGAAATGTTCAATGGTGAGGCTAAATAAGGCTTTACACAATCTTTACCACCAAATTTAATTCGTGGGTGATGAACAATTATTTTTGTTGGGGCAAGTGAATGATTGACCCATTCATATCCATTACGATAAACATCAAACTGAGTACCAAACGGGCGAGTGTCGCGCACACCTTTAGCTCGTTGATAGACTAAGTCTCTATATTCACGATTAATCGGTCTACCATTAATGTTTGATTCAACAAAATATTGTTGTATTTCAGGGCGAATAGACTCAAAAAGATAACGTAAATGACCTATAACAGGGTAAAGTCTTAACAAGGTACGATCGCTAACAAACATATCATGCAGTCCTAATAAAACTAGAGGCGCAACGAAAAATAATAAATAAATAGCATCAGGCCAAAAATAACTGAGTATAAAAATAACCGTTAAACTAAATAAGATAAATACAGTAAACCATTGTCTTACGTTAAATTTAGACATCTTAGTTCCTTAATTGCTAAACTATAAAAAATCACTGAAAAATAACATTTCTCGTCATAGCGAGAGTGTAACCACCTAGTAATATCACGATAACGTCAGGAAAAACAACCAATATCCACGCTTCGCTCGCAATAACTGCATTTAATTTCGACATTATCCCCGAGTGTTTTATTGGAGATCTATATTTGTTATGGATATTCGCCTATACGCGGGTATAACGAAAAAAATAATGACTAAATAACTCAACATTTACTCATTAGCTTTACTCATATGAGCTTCTGTTTTGTTCGTAGGCACTAATTCTTGTAAGCGTTTATTAATCGACTTTTCCGTTACCATAGTTAAGGTTTGCTAATAACGACAAGATTTTCTACATAACGAACGGCTTCATCACCACGCGCATAGCCATATTTAGTTTTTTTGTAGAATTTTTCTTCATTAATAACGGCAACCCTTTTTTCACATCGAGCCAACGATCAGGATCACCACCTTGGCGCTGCGTAATAATACGCGCATAGTTTAAATGTCCAAAACCGATATTGTATGAAGCCAATGCAAACCAAGTACGATCAGGCTCGGCAATACGAGCAGGCATTTTATCCACCATGTGATTAAAGTAAAAACATTGTCACTTTCAATGTGTGCTGCTATAGGTGTATTATTACTTATCACCACCATACTCTGTCAACGGCTAGGACTTAACACTCGCAACAGCAATAAACCACCTTCGCCTGATCTCGATAGACAGAAAAAGTCAAAAGGTTAACTAGTACTCATTCACTTATTAAATTTGTTCAGGATATTATCTCCGTTCAAAAAAGGTAACGAAATTTCTGCTATTACCTTTTAATTTTTCAATTACTTAGCTAAATAAACCATAAGCTAGTGCGCTTCAGACACCATATTGACATTATATTTTGGGATCTCTACCACCAAATCTTCATTAGCCACTATAGCTTGGCAGCTCAGGCGGGATTCTGGCTCTAAGCCCCAGGCTTTATCTAGCATATCTTCTTCAAGTTCATCACCTTCTTCAAGCGAGTCAAAACCTTCACGAACAATGACATGACAAGTGGTACAAGCACAGACTTTTTCACAAGCGTGTTCAATGCCAATATCATTTTGAAGAGCAATATTTAAAATGCTTTCACCTTTTTCTGCATCTACTACAGCGCCATCAGGGCAAAGTTCTTCGTGCGGTAAAAATATAATTTTTGGCATGGTATTGTTTCCAATTAATTCTTTATAAAGCTAATAATATTAAAGTATTTCTTTGAGTAAGTCTTACTGTTGAGCTTCGTTACACTCGAGTTAACTTACCTTAATAATCTCTGTATCTGTGGTTAAATTTCATCGACCTTTTGACCCGACAATGCTTGACGAATAGAAGCGTCCATTCGCAACTCGGCAAAATTAGCGGTCAATTTATCAACGTGTTCAATAGCGGTTTCAATATCTTTAATCGCCGTAGGATTTTGATCTGAATTTTGTGCTATCTCTACCAACTGAAACAACGCATTACTAATATCATTACGTTCTTGTTCCGTTAATAATCCGCCATCAGCTGCTAAAGCTGCTTGCACCGATTCAAGTACACGTTTAGCTTCAACTTGTTGCTCTTTCAGCATACGTGCTTGCATATCTTGTTCGGCATTAGACATTGAGTCTTTAAGCATTTGCGTAATTTGTGTGTCGTCTAAACCAAAAGCTGGTTTTACTTCAATATGAGCAGCAACTTTACTGGATTTTTCCATTGCGGTAACTTCAAGTAAGCCATCCGCGTCTACTTTAAAGGTAACGCGAATATGCGCTGCACCTGCGGTCATTGCGGGAATACCCCGTAATTCAAAACGCGCTAGCGAACGACAATCCTCAACTAATTCACGCTCGCCTTGTAGTACATGAATAGCCATCGCGGTTTGACCATCTTTAAAGGTGGTAAATTCTTGTGCTTTAGCAACAGGAATAGTGGTATTACGCGGAATAATTTTTTCCACTAAGCCACCCATCGTTTCAATACCAAGCGATAATGGAATAACATCAAGCAATAAAATATCACTGTCAGGCTTATTACCCGCTAAAATATCTGCCTGAATAGCCGCGCCAATAGCAACAACTTTATCAGGATCGATAGAAGTTAACGGTGTACGTTTAAAGTATTTTTCAACTTCGCTACGCACTAGTGGTACGCGTGTAGAACCGCCCACCATGACAACTTCTAGCACTTCATCAATAGTAACACCAGCATCTTTAATTGCGCGTTTACAGGCGCGTAAAGTCTTACTCACTAGGGGTTTAGCTAAGGTATTAAACGTTTCTTTATTTATTTCTATTGTAACATTATTATTTTCAGCTAAAGCTAAGTTAATGCTGACACTATTTTGGTTACTTAATTGTTCTTTTGCAAAACAGGCTTGTTGTAATAACTGGCGCTCTAAGTTGATAGATAATGGGCGCGTTAAACCTGCTTTTTCAACAATATGCTCAACAATTAACAAATCGAAATCATCGCCACCTAAGGCAGAATCACCACCTGTGGCAAGTACTTCAAAGACGCCTTTGTTTAAGCGTAAAATAGAAATATCAAAGGTACCACCACCTAAATCATAAACAGCAATCACACCTTCTTGATTTGAGTCTAAACCGTAAGCAACCGCTGCGGCTGTAGGTTCATTGAGTAAACGCAATACTTCAACACCAGCCAGTTTAGCCGCATCTTTAGTACTTTGACGTTGAGCATCATCAAAATAGGCGGGGACGGTAATAACGACACCGGTAAGCTCTCCACCAAGCGATTTTTCGGCGCGTTTAGTGAGGCTTTTTAATATTTCACTCGATACTTGTACCGGATTAATAGGTCCTTGACGTGTTTGAATATCAGGATGATTTTTATTACCGACAAATTGATAAGGTAAGTTAGGGTATTTTTTTTCAATGTCAGCCTGAGAACGACCTATTAGGCGTTTTGCTGACACAATAGTATTTTCAGGATCACTAATTGAGAATTCTTTTGCTTGATAACCGACCAAAATTTCATTGGCTTGATAACTAACAACAGAAGGTAAAATATCGCGATTTTCATCATCATATAAAGTTTCGGCTAACCCACTTTTAACACTAGCAATAAGCGAGTTTGTGGTACCTAAATCAATGCCAGCGGCTAATCTATGTTCATGAGGAACGGTACTTTGACCAGGTTCAGCTATTTGTAATAAAGCCATGTTGTATAATTCTCTAAATAAAGGTAACAGCGTAAAAAATCAATAATGGGAAAATATAGATGCAAATTTCGCGGCTAAAGCCACTCTTACTTTTATATCAATGCATCAATAAATATTAGTCATCAAATAATTGTTCTTCAATACGCTCTAGCTCAAGTTGTAATTTTTGATAAAACTTAAGTTTACGTACTATTTCACAAGCTATTTTATCACTTGCTTGATTATTGTCTTGTATAAGTTGTTGTAACTGGCAAAAAAGTGTTTGGTATTCACTGTCTAATACTTCATTAGCTTCGTTAACCGCACCATCTATATCATCAGCATGGGGTAACTCTTCAAGCATTTCATGCAATTCCATTTGTCGCATTAAAAACATAGTATCTTGAAAAGATGCTTGTTCACTAGGCATATCAGTGCCTCGTTGCTGCAACATATATTCTGCACGTTTCAGAGGATTTTTAAGTGTTTGATAAGCGTCATTAATTGTCGCTGATTTTTGCACCGCTAACATTTGTTCTTGCGATGAAGCATGAGCAAATTTATCTGGATGAGCGGTTTTTTGTAATGTTTGAAATGCAGCACTTAACTGAGCTAAGTCAAGTTCGAATGAATGTGGTAAGGAAAATAAATCAAAATAATTCAAAATGGGTATTCCATGAAAGCGATGTGAATTAATATTTTAAAAGCTTAGTGCTATAGGCTAAAACAATTAATGTGAATTAATTTCGACGGAATTTGAGTCTTTAGGCAAGGCGAAAGCACAGAGTTGACGCTAGTCAATGAGTACTTTCAACGCGGCATAAAGCTCAAATAACAAGAAATTAACCACATTTAGACGTTAAATGACTCCCCACACCCACACTCACCTTTGGCGTTAGGGTTGGTAAACTTAAAACCTTCGTTTAAACCTTCTTTAACAAAATCTAGTTCAATACCATTTAAGTAAACTAAACTTTTGCCATCAATAATAATTTTAACACCGTCTATCTCAAAAACTTGATCGCCGTCATTCAAATCATCTACAAATTCAAGCACATAAGCTAAGCCTGAACAACCTGTAGTTTTTATTCCTAAACGTAAACCTAAGCCTTTGCCACGGTTTTTCATAAAGGATTTAACACGTTCTGACGCTGCTGATGTCATAGTTACTGACATGATACTACTCCGTATTTACAATAAACGTCGCAGCAGAACAAAATGCTTCTGCATTGTCTAAGAAGCTACATCCATGTAACGTGAGCTACGACCTACAATAATTAAGACTGTTTAGAACGATAATCTTCAATCGCTGCTTTAATCGCATCTTCAGCCAAAATAGAGCAATGAATTTTAACCGGTGGTAAAGCTAATTCTTCAGCGATAGCAGTATTTTTAATTTCGCCCGCTTCTTCAATGCTTTTACCTTTTACCCATTCAGTGACTAACGAACTTGACGCAATGGCAGAACCACAACCGTAAGTTTTAAATTTTGCATCTTCGATAATGCCATCGTCAGAAATTTTAAGTTGTAATTTCATCACGTCACCGCAAGCAGGAGCACCCACCATACCGGTAGCAACAGAAGGATCGTTTTTATCCATTGAACCAACGTTACGTGGATTTTCGTAATGATCAATTACTTTTTCGCTATAAGCCATAATATTTCTCCTAAGCGCTCTAGTGAGCAGCCCATTCAATAGAATCTAAATCAATACCGTCTTTATACATTTCCCAAAGCGGTGACATATCACGCAAGTGACCAATAGAATTCTTAATTAATTCAATCGCATAATCTATTTCTTCAGCAGTAGTAAAACGACCAAAGCTAAAGCGAATTGAGCTATGCGCCATTTCGTCATTTAACCCTAAGGCACGAAGTACATAAGAAGGTTCTAAACTTGCTGAAGTACAAGCACTACCTGACGATACGGCTAAGTCTTTTAGCGCCATAATTAATGACTCACCTTCAACAAAGTTAAAGCTGACATTTAAATTGCCCGGATAACGTTTCTGAGCATCGCCATTAATAAAGACTTCTTCCATGGTATTTAAACCTGCCCACATACGATCACGCATTGCGGTTACGTGAGCTAAATCTTGTACCATTTCTTCTTTAGCAATACGGAAAGCTTCACCCATACCAACAATTTGATGCGTTGGTAAAGTACCAGATCGCATACCACGTTCATGGCCACCACCATGCATTTGAGCTTCAAGACGAATACGCGGTTTACGGCGTACATATAATGCACCAATACCTTTAGGGCCATAAATTTTATGAGCAGAAAAAGACATTAAATCAACTTTTAAGTGCTGCATATCAATGGCTATTTTGCCTGCACTTTGTGCGGCATCAACATGAAATACAATTTTGCGGGCGCGACACATTTCGCCAATTTCACTGATGTCTTGAATCACACCAATTTCATTATTTACGTGCATAATGCTCACTAAAATAGTGTCATCACGCATGGCCGCTTCAAGCTTATTTAAGTCAATTAAACCATTACTTTCTGGGTCTAAATAAGTCACTTCAAACCCTTGGCGCTCTAACTCACGACAAGTATCTAAAACCGCTTTATGCTCAGTTTTAGCCGTAATAATGTGTTTACCTTTTTTGCTATAAAAATGCGCCGCACCTTTAATGGCTAAGTTATCAGATTCTGTAGCACCTGATGTAAATACAATTTCTCGTGGGTCTGCATTAATTAAATCGGCAACTTGATTACGCGCAATATCAACCGCTTCTTCAGCTTGCCAGCCAAATTTATGTGAACGTGAAGCAGGATTACCGTACACACCATCGGTAGTTAAAAATTTCATCATTTTTTCAGCAACACGTTTATCAACAGGTGTTGTCGCTGAGTAATCAAAATAAATTGGCAGCTTCATAAGCTAACATTCTCCAAGATAAAACAAACCGACTTAACTTAAGTCGGACATAATAATTGAGGTTGTATTCAGTGTATTTAAAGAACTTTGCTGTGCATTCTTTTTACTTTGCTCTTGCTGATGTTCTTTTTGAAAAGAATCTTGTCGTTTAGACACTGATTGAACATCTCTTTGTTCGATTAATTCGGATAAAGAAATGCCTTGTAAAAAATCTTCTATACGTTTGCTTAAACCTGCCCATAGGTTATGGGTAAGACACTTTTGCCCACCTTGACAACCAATTTTTCCTGAGCATTTCGTCGCATCGACGTTTTCATCTACCGCTGAAATAACATCTGCAACAGCAATTTCAGCAGAACACTTACCTAAACGATAACCGCCACCAGGACCACGAACACTGGTCACTAAACCATGTTTGCGTAAGCGAGAGAATAATTGCTCTAAATATGACAACGATATATCTTGTCTTTCCGATATATCGGCTAAAGATACTGGCCCAGACACAGCATGAATTGCTACATCAAGCATTGCTGTAACCGCATAACGACCTTTAGACGTTAATTTCATTTTAGCCCCTTAATTCTCGATTATTAATCGTTAACTTTTAATAAAGTTAGCACTAAAATTAATGCTCAAGAATAAATAATCGCGCAATTTTACATAACCCTTCAAAATAGTCAATTAAATACCTGAGTAATTTACTAAGGTATTATACGCGAGTTAATAACTGAGCGCAAATAATACTTGAGTAAAATTAAAGGGTATTGACTTATATCAATACCCCAATCTTTTTTATAACACTTTAATTAAATTTCAGGGTCAAAAGCCGCAACTTTACTTTCACGACGCTCTGCTGCCGCTTTTTCATCTTCAACAAATTCACCAACACGCAATTCAGGTAACGCTTTATCGCAAACACTACCGCCTAAGTTATTCACTTCTTTACAAAGATCACCAATTTTACTATCCATTAAATGCACATGATCAAGCATACGTCCAATTGCTTTGGCGACTGGATCAGGATTATCAGGTGAAACGGCATAAGCATCAAAGCCATATTTTTTAGCAATTTCGGTGCGCTGCTTATGGCTAGGATCACTATCTTTTTTAGTATTGACAATACGCCCAGGAATACCGACAACGGTGGCTTTTTCAGGAACATCTTTAACAACTACGGCATTTGAACCAATACGGGCATTATTACCGATCATTAATGGCCCTAGCACTTTAGCCCCTGCACCAATAACAACATTATTACCTAATGTAGGATGGCGTTTACCCGCATTCCAACTAGTACCACCTAAAGTAACACTATGATAAATAGTACAATCATCGCCTATTTCAGCAGTTTCACCAATCACAATACCCATACCATGATCAATAAAAAAACGACGACCTAAGGTCGCACCTGGATGAATTTCAATCCCAGTTAACCAACGAGCAATCGTAGAAATAAAACGTGCCAACCATTTGAAATTTTTCAGCCAGAACCATTTGGCCAATCGATGCCACCAAATGGCGTGCAAGCCTGGATAGTTGGTCAATACTTCAAAAAAAGTACGAGCGGCAGGATCACGATCAAAGACACTGTTAATATCTTCTTTGATACGGCTAAACATATTTTTTCCTTTCTTTATTATCAATTAATAATTTATCGCTACAGATAAAAATTTATACACAAAATACCTTAAATAAAAATTTGCACGGCAATTCGCGGTAAAAACCACTCTTACCATTTGCTATTTTTTATTAGCACTTGCTTTATCAACAGACGACAAAATACCCCGTAACATTCTCACTTCTTTAACATCAGGTCGCGCACGATTTAATAAACGACGTAATTTAGTCATCACTAAACCAGGATGGCTTGGCGTGATAAAGCCAGTGCCTTTTAAGGCTTCTTCAAAATGTTGATACATACGTTCTGTTTCTTCAACAACAGGGTATTCATCTTCGCTATTACTATTAGATACGTCATCAGTAGCATATTTTCGCGCAGCAAGGGCGTTCATTCTAATTTCATAGCTGAGTGTTTGTACTGCCATCGCTAAATTAAGTGAACTGTATTCTGGGTTGGCAGGAATTTGCACGTGAAAATGACAAAGTTGTAACTCTTCATTCGTTAAACCACTGCTTTCTCGACCAAAGACTAAAGCCACGGGAAAGTTATTCATTTCACTCACTAGCTTTTGACCACATTCACGAGGATCCAGCATTGGCCAAGGTAATGTGCGCGATCTTGCACTAGTACCTATCACTAAACCACAGTCTTTCACCGCTTCTTGCATGGTGCTAACCACTTGTGCATTAGCTAAAACATCAGTGGCTCCTGCGGCTAAAGCTTGAGCTTGACCATTTGGCATTTCAACGGGATCAACTAACACAAGCTGACTTAATCCCATGGTTTTCATGGCTCGTGCGGCACTACCAATATTGCGACAATCAGAGGTATTGACTAAAACTATACGAACATTTTTTAAAGAAATTGACATTTTATATAACTAACTATCTAGATGGCTAAAATTACGCGCAGTTTATCATAGAGTTCGACAAGCTTGTACTCAAACCATGCAAAGATAGTAAACACGCGATTATCGCTAACAATAACCAGCTATTGACTAAAAATCATTAACCAAATGAGCATTTTGCTAGCGCAATTTAGTCTGATTTAGAGTATTTACTTCTATTAAAATAACAACTGTAGATATTCCTTATTATTTAACACATTAATTTTAATGATATTTATTAGCATTATTAAAAAAATAAACATTAATCACACAAATTAGTATCGTCAATAGGATAATTTATTGCTATACTTTGCGCGCTTAAATTTTAGACTAACAGTAGAATGATATTGTTGGTTTTAAGCCTCGTTCTTTTACAACATTGATTATTGAATAGTCTACGCTAACTTTAACAGCAATAGACTAATGACATAGGGTAATAATATGCATCCAATGCTAAATATTGCTGTGCGCGCTGCGCGTAGTGCAGGTACAGTGATTTCTCGTGCTTTTGAGCAACACGATAAAATTGAAATAGAATCAAAAGGTGACAACGATTTTGTTACCAACGTCGATATTAAAGCTGAACAAGCGATAATAGACACCATTAGAAAATCTTACCCTAAACATTCAATAATTAGTGAAGAATGTGGCGAACTTAAAGGTGAAGATAATGATTATCAATGGGTTATTGATCCACTTGATGGTACCGCTAACTTCATTAAAGGTATTCCTCATTTCGCCGTATCTATTGCCTTAAAAGTTAAAGGTAAATTAGATCAAGCCGTTATTTATGATCCTATTCGTGGTGAGTTATTTACCGCTAGCCGTGGTCAAGGTGCGCAATTAAATAATTTACGTATTCGCGTAAAACAACATAAAGAATTAGCGGGCACTATCTTAGCCACTGGTTTTCCTCACAAGAAAAAACAACATACCGATGCCTACATGGGAATGTTTAAAGACTTATTTGTACAAACCTCTGATATACGCCGAGCGGGTTCTGCCGCATTAGATTTAGCCTATGTTGCCGCAGGTAGAGTGGATGGTTATTTTGAATTAGGCTTAAAACCTTGGGATACTGCCGCAGGTGAATTACTGGTCATTGAAGCTGGTGGCTTAGTAAGTGATTTCAGTGGTGGCCATGAATATGTAAATTCAGGCAATATTGTTGCTGCTTGTCCACGCTTATTAAAAGTAATGGTTAAAGATATTCGCCCACATTTAACCCCTTCACTAAAATAGTCGTTATAAATTTAACTTTTTTGGCTATTATCAACGCGCTTACTGAAAAGTTAGCGCGTTTTTTATTTGTAAAATAAAGAATTATGCTAGCCATACCAATTTAGTGGCTTATATAGCTATAATAGTATGACACTATTTAAACTTTCGACATTAATAAAAACGGATATTAACATGAATAAATTAGCTATATTTGCTATTACACTATTATTAATATGTGGCGCAGCGCTATGGTTGCTAGCTCCAAATGCTTTTAATGATTTTATAAAGCAACAAATAGAGACTATAGGAAGCAAAACTACAGGGCAAAGTGTAAAAGTTAACAACGTCGATTTTAAATTAACTCAAGGCATGGCTGCTATTAATGGTTTAAGCATTAGTAATCCTAAAGAATATAAACAACCATACGCTTTCACTTTAGGTAATATTGCATTAGATGTTGATATAGCGAGCCTAACTAAAGAGCCTATTGTAATTGAAAATTTCACTATAAATGATGCAAAAGCTTTTGTTGAATTAACTCAATCTGGCCATGCAAACATTAAGGATATTTTAGATAACATCACTAAAAACATTCCTAAAAGCACACAACAAAAACAAGCTCAAGAAGAGCCTAAAGTGCGCGTAGATAAATTAGTATTAGCAGGTATCGGCTTAACAATAGATTTAACCCAACTTGGCGCAAAAAGTTATCAAGAAGAATTACCCAAAATAGATTTAGGTAATGTCGGCGGAAAAACAGGTATGCCAGTAAGTCAGTTAGGTAAAGAAATAGGGAAAAAAATCATCAACGCTATTTGGCAACAAGCAAAAGTAATTCAGCAAAAAAAATTACGGGCTGAAATAGAAAAAAAAGCGAAGGCAAAAGCAAAAGAATTAAAACAAAAAGCAAAAGAAAAAGCGAAAAAACTCGAAAGCAAATACAAAGATAAAGCGAAAGAAAAGCTCAATGGTTTGTTCAAAAAACTAGGTAATTAGTTGTCTACTGCGCTAAAACAAAACCAATTTAAAAATAGAGAACAAAAATAGGAAAACACGATGAAACAATTTAATATCACCATAATAACAGTGCTAATAGTATTGTTATATAGTTATACCGCACAAGCCAACACCTACGAAATAACACCTTATTTAGGTTATAGCGTTAGTGATAATATTGACAGTGCAGCAACAAATACGAGTTTATCAATTTCAAATGACACCAATTATGGTATAGGCTTTGCGTGGCAAAATGGTATTAATGGACAGGGACAAGTATTAGTTAATTATGTCAGCCATGACTATAAAAGTGATTTAGATAACAAAAATCATAGCCTTAATATTACCTATGCTCACTTTAATGGTATAGCTATGTTTCGCCAAGAAAACTACATAACCACTTTATCACTGGGTCTTGGTGGTGGGTATTTTGATACAGATGCTGATAATAAGCTCTATCCATCATTAACGATCGCACTTGGCACTCGTTATGAAATAAATAATAACTGGGCTTTTATTACCGAATTAAGAAGCTATGCAACTTTAACCGATAAAAAAGATAACTTATTTTGCTCTCAGGATATTTGCTCTGCACAATTTAGTGATGCACTATGGATTGAAAGTAATTTATCTGTTGGATTATCCTATAAATTTTAGTGAGATATAGCTCAATTTATACCAATTTCATTAATTAAGTGACCTATTTTAACGAGTAGAAATGATCACTTAGTTTGTGAGATTGGTATTTTATATCCATGCTTGCTGCGAAATGTCTAAATGTCGCAGCAAACACTGAGCTACAAAAATCCAATCATTATAAAAGTAGGTTACCTGAGCGCAGCAAAGCTCGACAAATTATGAAGCATTTTAAAGGCTTTTACAGCTCATTCGTTTTTTGTAATAACAACTGACTTTCTTTTAAAAAAATATCGGCATAATGACCAAACCATTGTGACACCTGAGAAAATTCATTAATAAAGCCTTGCTTATCACCTTGCTCAACTTGCATTAATAAATCTAAAAAATTATGCGCAAAGCGTTTCATCATGGCGACATTATCTTTATTAGCAAAAATAATATCAGTATAAAGTACGGGATTTTGTGCGAATAAACGCCCTACCATCATTAACTCCAAACGGTATATTGGTGAACTCATATCAATTAATTTTGCCAGATCAACATTTTCATTCATCAAGTGACTACCATAAGCAATAGTTGAGAAATGACGCATTACTTGTACCATAGACATTGCTTGATCATGCTCACTTGCCTGCACAGGATAAATTTTAGCGCCCCATACTCTAAATTGCTCAAGTAACCAATGGTATTTTTCATTATCTCGGCCATCACAAGTAATAATGGTTTGTTTTAATAAACTCGTAACCTCAGGGCCAAACATAGGGTGCAAGCCAACAACAGGACCTTGATGTACTGCCAACATCGCTTTTAATGCTGCACTTTTAACACTTGTCACATCGGCTAATATACAATCATCGGGCAAATGGGTAAGTTTTTCGATCACTGCCAGCGTATGACGTATGGGCACAGCAACAATCACTAAACTCGCCTCCTTGAGTATTGAATCACTATTTGGCCAATCGTCTTGTTCTAATAAGGTGACTTGATAATTTGAACGTTTAAATAAATCAACAAAAATGCTCCCAAGCTGGCCGGCACCACCAATAATAACAACCTTATTACAATTAGGATTAACACATTGATAACCGCTAGAGTCTTGGCTTAAATAAGAATCACGCATCATACGCCTAAGAATATCTTCCACCAACTGTGGTGAAACACCATTATCCGCGGCTTGCTTTCGCCGTTTTGCTAGTAATAAGGCTTCTCTATCGGGCGCATAAATGGGAACACCATGCTGACTTTTTAATTGCCCTACTTTACTCGTAACAGCTAAACGCTGTGCCAATAAATCAACCAGCTTGCTATCTATAACGTCAATTTCATCACGTAATAAAGCAAGTTTACCTTCAAAATCAGTCATAACATTCCTATCATTTAGCTATTAGTTTTTTGTTTAGCTCTTTGAGTAAGCTTTCGGTACAAGTAAAATCAATGCAAGCATCGGTAACTGAGACACCATATTTTAACTCAGGTTTAGGTAAATTAGCACTTTGATTGCCTGCATATAAATTACTTTCTAACATTAAACCAATAATTGATGTATTGCCTTCACAGATTTGATTCACTACATTTTTAGCCACTAGTGGTTGCCTATTATGATCTTTATTGGAGTTTCCATGGCTGCAATCAATAACAATCCCCGCTTGTAAGCCTTGGGCTGCTAATTCTTGTTCACACAAAGCAACATTAACTGAATCATAATTAGGCTGCTTACCGCCGCGTAAAATAACATGACCATCAGGATTACCAGAGGTTTTAATTAATGCAACTTGACCTTGGCGATTAATCCCCATAAAACGGTGTGAAGATGCGGCTGATTGCAAAGCATTAATAGCAACGTCTAAACTACCATTAGTACCATTTTTAAAGCCAATGGGCATAGATAAACCACTCGCCATTTCACGGTGAGTTTGTGATTCTGTCGTGCGCGCACCTATCGCTGACCAACTAAACAATTCAGCCAAATATTGGGGGCTAATAGGATCAAGTGCTTCTGTTGCCAATGGCAAGCCTAATTCAGTTAAATATAATAATAATTCACGAGCAGTACGCAACCCTGTTTCAACATCAAAAGAGCCATCCATATGCGGATCATTAATCAATCCTTTCCAACCAACCGTAGTACGTGGTTTTTCAAAATAAACACGCATAACGATATACATAGAGTCTTTATACTGATCATGTAATTTTTTTAGCTTACGCGCATATTCTTTCGCGCCATCAATATCGTGCACTGAGCAAGGTCCAGATATGACCAATAAACGAGGGTCTTTTTTATGAATAATGTTAGCAATGGTTTGCCTTGCTGATTGTACAAAATCGCGACCAGCTTGCGGTAAAGGCAGCTCTTTTCTCAAAGCCTGTGGGGTAACAAGTATTTCTTCAGCATTAATATGAATATCATTTAAGGTACTTTTAGGCATGGTTTTTCCTATATTTTTATCTTTTAGGGTTTTTAAAATTTGGTTTAATGAATAAATGGATGTAACTAAATAGAATAAGGGGTCGTAAGCAATAGCTTACTTAATATATGAGAGGTAATAATATCGTGTTGAAAAATAAAACATTTTGTTCAGTTTACTCGTTATATTATAGTGTTTTCAAGAACAACCAAAACAAAAACACCAAGTGTAAATAAATATTTACTTAATTTGTAAGAAATATATTACACAATATTTTTTATAAGGTATAGAGTAAAAAGCAAAAAAAAAGCGCCAATTGGCGCTTTTTTATAGTACTAAAACAAATCAAGTATTAAGCAGATAAATTATCCACCATGCACAATACGATTGGCAATTAAATTGTCAACCACAGCAGGATCAGCAAGTGTCGAAGTATCCCCTAGCGTTGCTAAGTCATTTTCAGCAATTTTACGCAAAATACGACGCATAATTTTACCTGAACGCGTTTTAGGTAAGCCAGGTGCCCATTGCAGATAATCAGGTTTAGCAAAACGCCCCAGTTCCTTAGCTACAAATTCTTTTAATTCTTTATTTAATTCATCACTTTGTTCGGCATTTGCCATCAGTGTTACGTAACAATATACGCCTTGACCTTTTATTTCATGCGGATAACCAACGACCGCAGCTTCGGCAACAGCAGGATGTAATACCAAGGCACTTTCAATTTCAGCCGTACCAAGTCTATGCCCTGATACATTTAAAACATCATCAACACGACCCGTGATCCAATAAAAACCATCACTATCACGTTTAGCGCCATCACCTGTAAAGTAATTACCTGGATATTGACTTAAATAGGTTTGATAAAACCTATCATGATCGCCATAAACTGTACGTAATTGCCCTGGCCAGCTCCCTGTTATAACTAACAAGCCTTGGTTTTCACCTTCAAGAGTATTACCATCTTTATCAAATAAAGCAGGTTGTACTCCAAAGAAAGGCTTGCCTGCCGCGCCTGGTTTCATATCAACCGCACCAGGTAAAGAAGTGATCATAATGCCGCCAGTTTCTGTTTGCCACCATGTATCAACAATAGAACAATTACCTTTCCCCACAATTTCATAATACCAATGCCAAGCTTCTGGATTAATCGGTTCGCCAACCGTACCAAGAAGACGCAATGATGATAAATCCGCTTTATTAACTAAATCATCACCAATACTCATTAAGGCTCGAATGGCTGTTGGTGCAGTATAAAAAACATTCACTTTATGCTTTTCACATACTTGCCAGAAACGTCCAGCATCAGGATATGTAGGTACACCTTCAAAAACTAAGGTGGTGGCACCATTCGCAAGTGGCCCGTAAAAAATATATGAATGCCCTGTGATCCAACCTGCATCTGCTGTACACCAGTAAACTTCACCATCTTTATAATCAAACACATATTTATGTGTCATAGCTACATACAGTAAATAACCACCACAAGTATGTACCACACCTTTTGGTGCGCCAGTAGAGCCCGAAGTAAATAAAATAAATAACGGGTCTTCTGCGTCCATTATTTCAGGCTCACACGTGGCAGGTAATTTAGCAACTTCGTCGGCGTAGTTAACATCAATAGCATCATTCCACGGCACATCAGCGCCAGTACGCTCAATAACAATAACCGTATTAACATTAGGACAATCAGCAATTGCGGCATCAACATTCGCTTTTAATGGAATATGTTTACCACCACGTAAACTTTCATCAGCGGTGATAACCACCTGACAGTCTGCACTTTGTACTCGTGCTTTAATAGCTTCACTAGAAAAGCCACCAAAAACAACTGAATGAATGGCACCAATACGTGCGCAAGCAAGCATGGCATAACCAACTTCAGGGATCATTGGCATATATATACAAACACGATCGCCTTTTTTAACGCCGCGTTGTTTTAATAAATTGGCAAAACGACATACATGATCATGTAATTCTTGATAGGTTACTTTTAAATCTTCACTAGGATCATCACCCTCAAAAATAATCGCAGTATGGTTTCCTTTAGTTGCTAAATGACGATCAATACAGTTATAACTAACATTAAGTTTTGCACCAGAGAACCAATTAATTTCTGCCTTTTTCAAATCTACTTGGCTAACACTATCCCAAGGTTTATACCAATCAATAAATTTTTCGGCTTGTTCGCCCCAAAATTGATCTGGTTGTTCAATCGATTGTTGGTACATTTTTTGATAAGTTTCAGCATTTATATAGGTATGAGCTTTAGCTTGCTCTGATACCGGATAACATTGTTGTAATTCCTTCATATCATACTCTCTGTTGCAGTGTTATTTTGCCTTTAAGTTAATTAGGCTTTTTAATTTAATATTAATTTCTAACCTGTCTTTATCATAAAGCTTAATAAACACTTTTCAATACGACTAAAGTAAAAGGTACATACTTATAGATAGGTAATGAGTTTACTCTAGCACTAAAAAAAGCAATGACAACAATGTCATTGCTTTTAACTTATAAAAATATTGTAAGTGAAATAAACAAGCGTATTTGTTTTTATAACTAGCGGCTACTTATCCGCTTTAAAACGCGCTATTTTACCTTGCATATTAGTCAATTTTTTAAGTTTGCTCAGTTTACTTGTAAGTAATGATTTACTTAACTCTGGGCCAACAAAAACTTTAATTAAATTACCGTGACGAGTTTTTATGGGTTTACTGTAGGCTGTATAACCATTTTTCTTTAATTTTTTAATTAAACTATCAACATTATGACGCTCTCTAAAACTACCTAATTGGATCACCCAAGCCTTATCGTTATGACTCAACAACTTATCTTTCGCTACTGTTACTTTTGTTGAACGCTGTGGTTTTTCTTTTTTATTATTAACCGCAACGGTAATTTTTTTAGCAGGCGCTAGAATGGGTTTAGTAGATGTTTTAAGCGTTTTACTTTTTACTTTACTGGTAAGCGGCTTGGTTTTATTAATGATAGTTTTATTATTAATAATCTTATTTTTTTCAGACGTTTTATTAACCGCTGTTAATTGCTGATCTTGAGCAATATCATCGGTAATTACATCATTGGGTAAACGTGATAACTTTTTACTTGGAAATTTCTTTATGGCGGCAACATTGCTCACTTTTGGCGCCAATGGCATTGCTTCAAAAGTATCTTTGTGCGCTTTTTTCCCCCCGTTTAACAGATCGGGTAAAAAGATAATAGCAGCAGCAGCGACAATAATAGTACCTACTAAACGATTTTGAAAAGGTGTAGACAAAAGATACGCTCCAAATGTTAACAATGTTGATTATGACTATTTACTAGCTAATACACTAGTTAAGACAATAATAAAGGCCTAATTGCCGCCACAGTAAAAAATGAACCAAACACTAAGACCAGATCATTTTCATTACTATTATGACAAGCCATTTTAAAGGCATCAGTAACATTGTCAAAACAATTATAACTTTGATTTAATTGCGATAAAGTGTTTGCCATCTGCTCAACACTTGCCGCTCGTGTTATGCTTAAATCGCCTAAATACCAATCATCAACAATATTAGCTAAAGGTATCAACGCTGAGTTTATATCTTTATCACTCATCATCGCAACGACAGCATATATTTTATTATAACCTTGCCGTTGTAGTTGTGTTGATAAATGACGAGCAGCTTGAGGGTTGTGTGCAACATCCAGCATTATATTAACGCCATTGTAGGTAAAAGACTCCATGCGCCCAACAACTTTAGTTTGCTCAATCCAACGATTAATTTTAAGCGCATTAAGCTCTATCGTTAACTGACTTAATACCGTTAATGCTGTTGCCACATTATCAAGTGGAATAAATGGTTTAATTAAGTTTGAAAAAACTTGTGGTTTTACGCATGGTAGCTTTTGAGGCATACCATAACAGTATTGCCATGTGGCACTTTGCTTATTTTTTTCATTTATTGATTGTTGAATGCAAAAATGTTGCTCTCGAACAATAGCATTTGCCTTAATCTTTTTAGTATATTCAAGTACTGACAAAGGCGGCGCAATATCACCAATAATTACAGTATTATGTGCACGCATAATGCCTGCTTTTTCATAACCAATAAGTTCTCGGTTATCCCCCAAAAAAGTTACATGATCAATATCAACCGTCGTAATAACCGCAATATCTGCATCAATAATATTGGTCGCATCTAAGCGTCCACCTAGCCCGACTTCTAAAATAATATACTGAGGTTTTACTGTCATTAATATTAATAATGCCGCTAACGTGGTGTATTCATAATAACTTAAACTAATATCCCCACGTGTTTGCTCTATTTTTTCAAACGCGGAAATTAAATATTGATCCTCAATATCTTGTTTATCTATGCGCAAACGTTCATTAAAACGCTCAATATGAGGAGAAGAATAAACAGCAACAGTTTTAGGCTGTGCAATGTTATGCTGATCTTTTATTTGAGAACTGCTTTTATCTATGTGTTCACTTAAAAGCGCATTTTCAAGAAAAGCGCAGGTGGTACCTTTACCATTAGTACCCGCAACAGTGATCACGGTTGCAAAAGAAAAATCTAAGGCTAAGCGCTCTGCAACTTGTGTAATACGCCTTAACCCTAAATCAATTTCTTTGCTATGTAAGTTTTCTAAATAAGAAAGCCACTGTAACAAGCTTTTAGCTTGCCCGTGGCTTAATTTGTTTTCTGTCATAATTGGGTGGTTTTTATAAATTAAGAAACACTGGGTTGTGGGTGTGCCATAAATTTACTCACTAAACGAGCTAAGGTATCACGCATATCTCGGCGATCGACAATCATATCTATAGCCCCTTTTTCAAGTAAAAACTCACTACGTTGAAAACCTTCAGGTAATTTTTCACGCACTGTTTGCTCAATAACTCGCGGACCAGCAAAGCCTATTAACGCTTTAGGCTCGGCAACATTTACATCACCTAACATAGCTAAACTTGCTGACACGCCTCCCATAGTAGGATCTGTTAATACTGAAATATAAGGTAAACCTTGTTCACTCATTTTTGCCAATGCAGCACTAGTTTTTGCCATTTGCATTAATGAAAATAAGGCTTCTTGCATACGTGCGCCGCCACTTGCTGAAAAACAAATAAAGGGTAAGTTATGCTTTAAGCAATACTCAACACCAGCAACAAAGCGTGCGCCCACAACTGATGCCATTGAACCACCTAAAAAAGCAAACTCAAACGCTGCTGCAACAATTGGCATCCCTTGTAAATCACCTTGCATAACGATTAGCGCATCTTTTTCACCGGTACTTTTTTGTGCCGCACTAATTCGGTCTTTATAACGTTTAGTATCTTTAAATTTTAAAATATCTTGCGGTTCAAATTCACTACCTAACTCAGTACGCTCACCTTGATCTAAAAAGGCTTCAATACGCGAACGAGCACTGATCCGCATATGATGATCACATTTAGGACACACTGACATTTGGCGATCTAACTCTGCTTTGTAAAGCATGGCATTACAATTGCCACATTTTGCCCAGATCCCTTCAGGAATATTTTTCTTTTGTGTTGTTTTCGCTTTCGGAAGAATTTTTTCAATCCAGCTCATAATCTATTTTTCGCCTTTACAACCCGATAATACTAGATGACCTATACATTAGGAGATCTACTGATAAAATATTTGTTGATTAACATTTAATACCAAATAGGCTTAATACAATCAACAAAGTTCAAAATACTTTTTTAAAATTTTACTCGCGACTTTATTTTGAATTGACTTAAAACCAATAAAATTAAAGTGACTGGTTAAAATAAACGAGGAATTAAACCATATTTTTAGGTTAAAGTTATACTAAAAACTGGTCTGCTCAGCCACGTTGTTTATATATTAGCCTAAAAATAAAGGTCCTAAGACACTTTTAGGTAAATTAAATGCTTTTGGATAATCAACATCAACAAAATATAAGCCACCTGAAGGTGCTGTCATACCAGCAACAGTGCGATCGCGAGCTGCTAATACTTCACTCATCCAAGCGACCGTTTCAACTTGTCGACCAACTCTAATTAAACTGCCTGCAATATTTCTCACCATATGATGTAAAAAAGCATTAGCTTTAATATCGATAATAACAAAGTTACCCTGACGAGAAACATGGCAATGAGAAACAGTACGAATAGGAGAATGAGCTTGGCAATGCACGGTACGAAACGAATCAAAATCATGTTCGCCCACTAAACATTGTGCGGCTTGCTGCATTAAATTTTCGTCGAGAGGAAACTGACAAAAGCTTAAGCCATGCGCTAGAATTGCAGGACGAAAATTTGAATTATAAATAATATAACGATAACGACGTGCTGTCGCACTAAAACGAGCGTGAAAATCCTCTCTGACAGATTGCGCCCATTTTATTGCAATATCTTTAGGAAGGTGAGAATTTGCCCCTAAGGTCCAAGCAACATTTTTGCGTGGGTTATCACAATCAAAGTGAATTATTTGGTTAGTCGCATTAACTCCAGTATCAGTACGACCAGCACAAACAACTTCAATCGTTTGATTGGCTATTTTAGATAACGCTGTTTCAACCGTCTGTTGTACACTAACAACTTCACTTTGTCGTTGCCAGCCAAAATAATTTTTACCATCGTATTCTACGGCTAAAGCATAGCGCATTACTTTTTATGACCTTTTGTATGTACTTATTAAACTTGAAAACTCGAGTATTAGCATTTTCAAATTGAAATAAATATATCGTATCGTTATAAATTGTAAGCATTATACTGATTTAATCAAAGGCCAGCTAATTATTTGTAGTGCTATTAATTAAATTTGTCTAATAGTTCCTGTGCTTCATCTTTTTGTTTGTCATTACCATTTTGTATCACTTTATCTAAAAGAGGTTCTGCACTATCTTGATCATCCATTTCTAAATAAACTTTTGCTAAGTCTAATTGTTCTGCCACGCCTGAAGTATCTTCGGCGTCAACATCAATCGCTGCGCCTTTATTTTTAAACTCTGGAAATTCATCCAAACCGACATCAATATTGTCTTTATTATAAGGCTCCTGTTCAGGTGTATTATCCATACCTTGCTCAATTAAGTTATCAACATCAACAAAGTTTGCTGCTGCTGTGCTTATATTAGCGTCCTCATTGCTAGGCGTTGTTTGTGTTCTTGCTATAGCATCGTCATCAATTAAATCATCACCAATATCGGCAAGAATATCTTCGACAATATCATCTTCATTAACATTTTCTTTAGCAAGCTTATCTTCATTACTATTTTCTTCGGCAATATCCGCTAATAATTCATCAAATTCAACTTCACTAAGTTGCTCAATATCATCAAGTTCAGTATTTGAATGATCTTCTTTATTATTTTTATTATCAGTAGAGCTTGCTTCATTAATATTTTGCTCTTTTAATAGATCGGCAAGAACTTCACTATCAGTAAAATCAGGTACTTGTAACTCTATATCGTCACTTAAAAGCTCACCATTTGTTGTTGGGCTTTCAGCTTCATTGAGCAACTGACTTAACGTTGATTCATCAAAGTCACTATCTAAAGCAGATAAGGTGTCATCATCTATTTCATTATCATCAATGACGTTTTTTTCATTCCTCTTTTTATTTGCTCTTTCATTTTCTTCCTCGATAAGCGTATCTAAAGTTGCTTCAGCGATAAGCTCATCAATATCATCTAACGCTTCATCGTCATCAGAATTACTGTCATCAAGCTCATTATCTTCTGCTCTTTCGATATTATCGTTAGGCACTAAATCACTAAAATCAGCCGATAAAAATGGGGCAACATATTCATTAGAAAAATTATCTATTGCTGCCGTATTTTCATTATTTGAAGAAGATTCACCATTAGCAGATGGTTCAAGGCTTTTTTCTGGCTCAGGCGCTTTTTCTGACTCAGAGTTGTTTTTTACCTCGGTAACACTAATAGATTCTAATAAAGCATCAATATCATCGGGGTCGCTTAATTCTTCATTGGCTGAGGCTTCAGGTGGTGCGGTTTCTGGCGATTTTTCTGACTCTGGCGCTTTTTCTGGCTCAGGGCTTTCTTCTGGCTCAGGGCTGCCACCAATAGAATCCAATAAAGCGTCGATATCATCGGGATCACTTAATTCTTCATTGGCTGAGGTTTCAGGCGCTGCGGTTTCTGGCGATTTTTCTGACTCTGGCGCTTTTTCTGGCTCAGAGCTTTTTTCTGGCTCAGGGCTGCTACCAATAGAATCTAATAAAGCGTCGATATCATCGGGATCACTTAATTCTTCATTGGCTGAGACTTCAGGTGCTGCGGTTTCTGGTTCTGGCGCTTTTTCTGGCTCAGGTTTTTCTTCTGGCTCAGGGCTGCTACCAATAGAATCTAATAAAGCGTCGATATCATCGGGATCGCTTAATTCTTCATTGGCTGAGGCTTCAGGCGCTGCGGTTTCTGGCTCTGGCGATTTTTCTGGCTCTGGCGATTTTTCTGGCTCAGGGCTTTTTTCTGGCTCAGGGCTGCTACCAATAGACTCTAATAAAGCGTCGATATCATCGGGGTCGCTTAATTCTTCATTAGCTGAGGCTTCAGGCGCTGCGGTTTCTGGCTCTGGCGATTTTTCTGGCTCAGGGCTTTTTTCTGGCTCAAGGCTTTCTTCTAGCTCAGGGCTGCCAGCACCAATTTCATCTAAAAGTGCATCAATATCATCAGGATCGCTTAGCTCAACATTTTCAAGTTCATTCGCTGAATCTTCTTGTTTTGCCGAGTCTTTAATATCGGCATCTAAGTCATCTACTAAATCATCAATTTCGATATCATTTGCGTCTTCTAAAGCATCATCTTCGGCTAAATCAGAAAGCAATGAATCTAAATCGTCTTGTGCTAATAAACCACCTTCTAATGCTTCTCCTGCTTCTTGTTCATCCTCTGTTTCTGATGCTGTATCTTCATCACTCGCACTATCAACTTCATCAAGATCAGATAATAATGAATCTAAATCTCCTTGTTCAAGCATTCCACCTTCAAGCGCTTCGCCATCATCTTCAAAGGCAACATCGTCTAAGTCATCTAATTCGTCTAGCTGAATAACATCATCATCAAGTAGTTGCTCATCATCTAAATCAATCGACAAATCATCATCGAGCGACAACTCATCATCGAGTGATAATTCATCATCGAGCGACAATTCATCATCGAGTGATAATTCATCATCGAGCGACAATTCATCGTCAAGAGATACCTCTTCATTTTTTTCTTCTTTAGGTTCGTCTGTTGCCGTTTTTGTTACCTTTTCAGTAGCAACTGTTTCATCATCTTTTTTCGTTGATTTTTTACGCAACACGATAAAAATGATACTACTAACAACAAGCAACGCGGGAATAGTAGTGACCAAAATAGTAAACCAAATGGTTGACATAAAACCTTTATTGGCTTGTTCTTGCTGTTCTAATAATAACTGTTGTTCACGAGCTTTTGCTTTAGCTAACAATTGCTGTTGCAATGCTAGCATTGCATCCATTTGTTTTTTTAGTGCTTCATTTTTAGCTATTTCAGTTTGCAATTCATCTAACTTACTATTAAATTTGGTTAGACGTTTATGTAAATTATCATTTTCTTTTAATATGGCTTGCAAACCATCAATAGAATCTAAAACATCTTGCTGAATTGTAGAAAGTTTTTCTTCTTGTTTTTTTCCATAGGTTTCTAATTTTTTATTAATTTCAGCTTTAGCTATCTCTATATCTTTTTTCTTCGCTATTGGTTCTATCGCTTTAGATTTAATTTTTCCTGTTTTACTACCTTTTGATAAACTTTGTAACCAACGTTTTTCATCTTTACTTGCTTTACGACGCGCACTTTTTTCATTCACCATTAACATAGCTTTAAATGATGGAATAGTTAAATACTGCCCTTCAACTAAATAATTAATATTGTTATTTACAAAAGCATTAGGATTCGCTTTATAAAGTGCCTCCATAACTTGGTAAACACTTAAGCGATTATCTGGACGAACTTTTAAAGCAATATTCCATAGCGTATCTTGACTTGAAATAGGACCAAAACGTTCAAAAGAAAAAATATCGCTACCTTTAGGACCTCGAATGAGAATTCCACTCTCTTCTTGCGCTGCCCAAGAAGGTATAGATAAGCTAATAACGCTGATAAAAACAACTTGCCAAAGGCATAGTCGAAACCATGATTGCATTGAGAGTATCCTAAAATGTTTTTGTCAACAGATTGACAAAGCTACAATTAATCAATTAATTCCAAAAACAAAGCAAAAAATGTACCGTTTAATATTCTTAGTGTTTTAGTTAATTTAAACAATAACTCTTTATTATGCTACTTCGTTATCACTATTATTAGCGGCTGAACTTTGTTTGTATTAAGTTAATCCTAACTTATTTCAAAGTTAAGATCGATTATGAAGGATATAAAAAAGGAGAAAGTCAGTTTAAAAATTATAAACTGACTTAAATAGACATAAATAAAATTATAAATAATCGCGAATGAGTACTTCAGCAATTTGCACACTGTTGGTTGCAGCGCCTTTGCGTACATTATCTGCAACGATCCACATATTAATACCATTCGGATGACTAATATCTTCACGAATACGACCAACAAAAGTTTCATCATGGCCACTGGCATCACTAATTTGCGTCGGAAAGTCTTCATCATTACGACAAACTTTTAAGCCCGGCGCTTGCTCCAATAAATCTTTCACTTCTTCAGCTG
>WGGB01000228.1 GCA_015491935.1 Alteromonadaceae bacterium | reverse complement strand
TCGACGGCGGTGTTTGGCACCTCGATGTCGGCTCATCACATCCTGGGGCTGAAGTCGGTCCCAAGGGTATGGCTGTTCGCCATTTAAAGTGGTACGCGAGCTGGGTTTAGAACGTCGTGAGACAGTTCGGTCCCTATCTGCCGTGGGCGTTTGAGAATTGAAGAGGGCTGCTCCTAGTACGAGAGGACCGGAGTGGACGAACCGCTGGTGTTCGGGTTGTTATGCCAATAGCATTGCCCGGTAGCTACGTTCGGAACTGATAACCGCTGAAAGCATCTAAGCGGGAAACAGGCTTTAAGATGAGTTCTCACTGGAGCTTTAAGCTCCCTAAAGGGTCGTTGGAGACTACAACGTTGATAGGTCAGGTGTGTAAGGACTGCGAGGTCTTGAGCTAACTGATACTAATTGCCCGTGAGGCTTAACCATACAACACCCAAGTGTTTTAGACACAGGTTGTATGCTTTGACAAAATACCGAAAGGTATCACGCATGAAATGAGTGAATAAGAGAAATAACAAAACGTATTTATAGATTTTGTAGAATAAGCTACAAAAAAAGCTTTCCAAGTTAAACCAGTTTTGTCTAGCGACAATAGCATTGTAGTACCACCTGAATCCATGCCGAACTCAGAAGTGAAATGCAATAGCGCCGATGGTAGTGTGGGAGTTCCCATGTGAGAGTAGGACATCGCTAGACGTCTAATTTGTTTAGAAATGAAACGCAGCGCCGATGGTAGTGTGACTCTTGTCCACGAGAAGCCCATGTGAGAGCGTAGCGGGACATCCCTAGACACCTATTAAGAAAACCCAGTTTCGGCTGGGTTTTCGACTTTTCTGGAGGGGTTCCCGAGTGGCCAAAGGGATCAGACTGTAAATCTGACGGCTCCGCCTTCGGTGGTTCGAATCCACCTCCCTCCACCATATATTAACCGCCTTGATATTTATCAAGGCGGTTTTCTTTTTTTTGACATCTTGTATAATTACATTATTTATATCATTTCAGTTGTTATCCATGTGAAACATTCTTCTTTCAAACCCTCAATGACTTTAGCAATTGCTCGACAACGAGCGTTGATATTGCAGAAAGTTAGACAGTTTTTTATAAATAAAAACGTACTTGAAGTTGACACTCCATTACTATGTAGTGGAACTGTTACTGATGTTTACTTAGATGCCTTTGATTGCGATTATTATTATTCAAAGACCACACTTTCCCCATTAAAATATTACCTACAAACTTCACCTGAATTTGCCTTAAAGCGTCTCTTAGCTAGTGATTATGGTGATATTTTTCAACTATGTAAGGCATTTCGTCATGAAGAGTGTGGACGACATCACAATGCTGAATTTACTATTTTAGAGTGGTATCGATTAGGTTTTGATCATTTAGAGTTAATGGATGAAGTTGCAGAGTTATTAACGTTTATTCTTAGCTGTGATGGAGTGGATAAAACGACTTATCAACAGCTATTTATCGATTATGTTGGAGTAGATCCTTTACTAGCATCACAGACAGATCTGAAAAGAATTCTAAATAACAATAATAAATTGAGTGATTGGTTAGTCAAAGAAACAGACATTGATGTTTTGTTACAGGTTATCCTTGCTGAAATTATAGAACCCCATATAGGTAATAATAGACCCTGTTTTATTTATGATTTTCCTAGTTCTCAAGCTTCATTGGCCAAAATGTCTAAAGAAAACCCTTTAGTTGCTGAACGTTTTGAGTGTTATTACCGTGGTATTGAGCTAGTAAACGGTTTCCATGAACTCACCGATGCTAAAGAGCAATTGGTGCGTTTTAATAGAGATAATAAACAGCGCAGAGAAAAGGACTTAGTAGAAAAGCCTATTGATATGCGTTTTATCGCAGCGCTTGAGGCTGGTTTACCTGAATGCTCTGGGGTTGCATTAGGTATTGATCGATTAGTGATGTTGGCTTGCGACTTAGACCATATTGATCAAGTAATCACTTTTAATACTAACAATGCCTAAAATAATTTAAACAACGGATAAAAATGTAATGTTATATTATAACGTTTGTGATAATATAACATTACCTTTAGATTTGAAATAAATTTTTATAGAATGTTAGATAGAATTGGCATATCAGCGGCATCATTATGCGCATTACACTGTATATTACTACCCGTATTATTGCCTGCTTTGCCCTTGTTGGGGTTAAGCTTTTTGGCTGATCATCGCTGGGAACATGCTTTTTTAATTCTTTCTGCTGTTATTGGTTGTACGGCATTATTGTCAGGCTTTAAACAGTACCATCGTAAATTATATCCAATATATTTATTATTACTGGGTATCGCTATTTATTGGCAAGTTCATGAGTTTTCTGAACAAGTACAGCCGTATATTATTGTTTTAGGGGCTTCTTTAATCGCAGGGGCACACTTTATTAATATTAAATTATGTAATAGTTGTAAAAAGTGTACCTCCTCAGGATGTGAAAATAACGAGGCACATTAATCAATATTCAATTCTTTTAATTTACGCGTTAGCGTATTTCTTCCCCAACCTAGTTTTTTTGCTGCATCTTGCTTATGTCCATGAGTAAAGTGTAATGCTCGTTCAAGCATGATTTTTTCAAAAATTTGACTCGTATTGCTTAAAATATCAATTTTGCCACTAGCTAATTCTTGATCAACCCAAGCAGATAATTGTTGTTGCCATGTGCTAGTTGTTGTGAGATTGTTTGTAGCTGCTTGTTGTTGAGTTAACTCATTAGGTAAGTCTTCTAATAAAATTTCTTGCCCACTTGCCATAACGGTTAAATAGCGACACATATTTTCAAGCTGTCGTACATTGCCCGGCCATTGACATTTTTGCAGAAAAGCTAATGCTTTTTTATTTAATTTTTTAGGCTCTACATTGAGCTCACTCGCCGCTAATTTAAGAAAATGTTGAGTTAATTGGGGAATATCTTCAGTTCGTTCGTGTAAACTTGGCAGTTGAATACGAATAACATTTAAGCGATGAAATAAATCTTCACGAAAAACACCTTTACTGACTTGTTCTTCTAAATTTTGATGAGTTGCGGCAATAATTCGAACATCAACAGTGACTGGAATATGCCCACCTACGCGATAAAACTGACCGTCAGCCAATACTCGTAATAAACGTGTTTGTACATCAAGTGGCATATCGCCAATTTCGTCTAAAAATAACGTACCTTGATGCGCTTGTTCAAAGCGACCATGTCGGACGGTATTCGCGCCCGTAAACGCACCTTTTTCATGACCAAATAATTCTGATTCGATTAAATCTTTAGGTATGGCTGCCATGTTTAATGCTATAAATGGTGCGCTAGCTCGAGGGCTATGCATATGTAAGGCATGGGCGACTAATTCTTTACCTGTACCAGATTCACCATTGATTAATACGCTAATACTTGAACGCGACAAACGACCAATGGTTCGAAATACTTCCTGCATTGCGGGTGCTTCACCAATTATTCCCATCGGCTGGCTTGGTTCTACTTGTTGTTGTTTTTGTGCTATCTGTTCATGTGCATGAATTAATGCACGTTTGGTTATTGTAACGGCATCATCAATATCGAAAGGCTTAGGTAAATATTCAAAAGCACCACCCTGATAAGCGTTAACGGCACTATCAAGATCGGAATGAGCCGTCATGATAATAACGGCAATTTCAGGGTATTGTTTATTGAGTTTTTTTAATAAAGTTAAACCATCCATTTTTGCCATTTTTATATCAGAAATAATAACTTCAGGTTGGGTTAGCGCTAAAGCATCTAGTAAATTTTCGGCGCTATCAAAAGAGGCGGCACTGATTTCTGCACCTGAAAAGGCTTTTTCTAATACCCAGCGAATGGAGCTATCATCATCTACAATCCAAACTTGTTCGTTATTCATTAGGTTTCTCTTTTTTGATCGGTAATAAAATGGTGAACTCAGTTTGTCCAGGTCGGCTTTTGCATGATAGTTTACCTTGATGCTGGTTAATCAAGGTTTGTGATATAGAAAGCCCAAGTCCTGTACCATTTTCACGCCCAGATACCATAGGATAAAATAGTGTGTCTTGTAGTTTTAGCGGAATACCTGGTCCATTATCAATAAGGCTAATTTTTATCGCTGACTTTATTAATTTTCCATTAATCGTTTGATTAGTGGCTATACGTGTTTTAAATTGAATTTCACCATGATCAGCAACAGCTTGAACGGCATTGTTTACAATGTTTAAAATCGCTTGCTGCATTTTATCTTGATCAATCGCTATTTCAGGCAATGATGGATCATAATCTCGAATAATCTTTATCTCTTTAGAGCTATCAAATTCTACAAGTTGGCAAATTTTTTCTAATACTTGGTGAATATTTTGATCGTTGAATTTTGGCAGTTGGTTGGGTCCTAATAAACGATCCACTAAATTGGTTAGTCGATCCGCTTGCTCAATGATCATGGTGGTATATTCTTGCTGGTTTGTAGGTATTTCTCGTGAAAGTAGTTGTGCAGCACCTCTTAGACCGCCTAAAGGATTTTTAATTTCATGAGCAAGACCTTTAATTAAATCTCTGGCAGCTTCCCATTGATGTAATTGAAATGTTTCTGCACTTATTTGTTTTAATTGATCAACTTGCTTTAATTCTAATAAAATATATGGTTTATTACCTAATTCAATTGATGAAACACTAATTTCAACGGTAATGGGGGCGCGATCACTTAAACTTAAAATAACCTCATTATCAGTAAACTCTTGCCCTGTTGATAAGATAGCTAATAAACGTTGGTCATTAATGGAGTCATTAAAAAAAACATCATGAAAAGCGATACCGACAAGTTTTTTATAACTGCGTAATAATAAGGCTTCGGCTGCTGGGTTTATATATTGAATGTGTAAGTTGGCATCAAGCAAGACTA
>WGGB01000227.1 GCA_015491935.1 Alteromonadaceae bacterium | reverse complement strand
CTCATATTCAGTTTTAACGCTTTATTGCTGCTGGTGGGCAAACTGCCCACCCTACTCAGCTATAAAATACACCGTAGGGTGGTGCATGAGGCGCGAATGCCCACCTAGGTTCTAGCAAATTATTTTGCGGCAAACCTACTGTGTGCCACCAATAGTCATTTCATCTATTTTCAAGGTAGGCTGACCAACACCAACAGGTACGCTTTGCCCGTCTTTTCCACAGACACCAACGCCAGCATCTAAGGCTAAATCATTACCTACCATACTCACTTTTTGCATTGCTTCTGGGCCGCTACCAATTAAAGTTGCTCCTTTTACCGCTGAAGTAATTTCACCATTTTCAATTAAATAAGCTTCTGCGGTAGTAAAGACAAATTTACCTGAGGTTATATCTACCTGACCACCCGCAAAATTAGGCGCATAAATACCTTTTTTAACTGATTTAATAATATCTTCGGGGCTACTTTCGCCCGCTAACATATAAGTATTAGTCATACGTGGCATGGGTAAATGCGCATACGATTCACGACGACCATTCCCTGTTGGCTTAACCCCCATTAAAGAAGCATTATGCTTGTCTTGCATATAGCCTTTTAAAATACCTTTTTCAACTAACACATTGTATTGCGCAGGTGTGCCCTCGTCATCTATATTTAGTGAACCACGACGATTAGCCATGGTGCCATCATCAACAATAGTACAAAGTTCTGAAGTAACTTGTTGGCCTACTTTACCTGAAAAGGCCGATGAACCTTTACGGTTAAAATCACCTTCAAGCCCGTGTCCTACCGCTTCATGTAATAAAACGCCTGGCCAACCAGCTCCTAATACTACAGGTAACATACCTGAAGGTGCATCAATGGCGTGTAAGTTAACAACCGCTTGACGAACGGCTTCTTCGGCATAAACAAAATAGCGTGCTTTATCGCCTTGCACTTCAAAAAAATAACTGTAATTAGTGCGTGCACCGCCGCCAGCACTACCGCGCTCGCGTTTACCATTTTCTTCAACTAATACGGAACAATTTAAGCGCACCAATGGGCGAACATCGGTGGCAAAAGTGCCATCACTTGCCGCAACTAATATGGTTTCATAAACGCCTGACAGGCTAACAATAACTTGTGATACCCTTTTATCAACACTACGCGCGTGTGCTTCAACCTCATGTAACAAAGATATTTTTTGCTCTTGCGATAAGCTTGATAAGGGATCTACACCTTGATAAATTTCTTTATTATCATTTTTTTTGAACGCTTGTACTGTGCCGCTTTTTCCTGCCCCAACAATACCTCGTGCCGCATTTGCAGCACTTAATAACGCTTGCTCGGTAATATCGTCAGAATAAGCAAAACCTGTTTTTTCACCTGATATTGCCCGTACGCCAACACCACGTTCAATATTGTACGAACCTTCTTTAACAATGCCGTCTTCAAGCATCCATGATTCATTACGGCTAGCCTGAAAATACAAATCAGCATAATCCACACTGTGTTGAAAGATATTCGCTAATGTTTTAGTGAGCACATCACGATCTAATTCACTATTAACTAACAGCGATTGTTCAACAGTATTCATTTTTAACCTCTTAGACGTTTGACTATTTAACTCTAAAGCGCCTTTATCTTAAATTATGTTTTTATACGATTAATAGTGCGCTATTTACACTTAACGGCAACCGTAAATTGATTATGTTTTTGTACTGGCATTTTATTGCGCAACTTAGCAATAAAATCAGCATCAAATTTTGCACTGGCAAAACCTTCACCTGTTTTACAGCAGCTCAAGACTTCACCCCACGGACTAATGATCATACTATGCCCCCAAGTTTTTCGCCCATTTTGATGAACACCCACTTGCCCAGCAGCTACGATATAAACTTGATTTTCAATCGCGCGAGCTTGCAATAATGTTTGCCAATGAGCTTTACCTGTTTCTTGCGTAAAAGCGCTTGGTACGGTAATAATATCAGCTCCGTGAGTTGATAAATACCGATAAAGTTCACTAAAACGCAAATCATAACAAACTGACAAACCCAGCTTGGCAAAAGGTAGGGTAACTAGCGTAGGACTTTTGCCTGCTTGCGTGGTGGTTGACTCACAGTAATTTTTCTCATTATCGTTAACTTCAACATCAAATAAATGCATTTTATCGTAATGAGCAACTAACTCACCATTGGGCAAAAAAACACAACTGCGATTATAAAACTTAAGCACTGAGTGTTTTATATTGTTTTGCATATTATCTAAAGGTAAATCAGCCAGCACAGGAATAGTGCCTGCAACTAAAGTAATATTAAAGTCTTTGGCAACACTCGCTAGTGCAGATATTAATGCTTGTTTTTGCTTGTCTTGTTTAGCCAAGGTTAATTGTTGCTGATCTTTGCCACCAAAAAACAAACAACACTCAGGTAATAACACCAAATGCTCATCAGCCGTCGGCAAAGTCGAGATAATACGGCGAATAGTCGCTAAATTTTCATCGACATTAGTGACCGAGGTTAATTGAATCGCAGAGAGTCTAGCCATTATTATTTTAACTATTACATATTGAGATATAGTGTATTTAATATTATACACAATAAAATTATGACAAGAATATAATAGCTTTAAATATAAAGATGTCATAAAAATTTAACAAGCACCTAAATCATTCATAATCTATTGTTTTTGTTTTTGTTTTTGTTTTTGTTTTTGTTTTTGTTTTTGTTTTTGTTTTTGTTTTTGTTTTTGTAAAAATTATGTGTATTTATTGTTGACAAAAATATTTTTGGCTTTAAAATACGCCGTGTTTCGTATTAGCGAGTTACGAATACAAAAAACTCGCTAAATGGATGATTAACATACACATTAGTTTTAAAAAGTATTGAGGACGCAGTATGTCTTTATTTAGAAAGGAAGCAATCACGCAGCAAAGTGAACGCTTAACAGGTTCAATTAGCTTAGCACAACCGCTATCATTAAAATTAACCGTAATTTCATTACTCACTGTCACGGTTCTCATCGTAGTTTTCCTTTTTAATGCCCAATACTCTCGTAAAGAAACCGTACGCGGCTTTTTAAAACCTAATAAAGGGGTTATAAAAAGTTATGCTCAACAGGGCGGTGTAGTAGAAAAACTATTAGTACATGAGGGAGAACAAGTTAAAAAGAATCAATTACTTGCTACCATTGTTATTCCTAAAAAAAACAACTCAGGTATAGAGTTAAGCAGCCAATTAATTGAGCAACTAGAGCAACAAACACAACTTATTGATAATGAAATAAAACAACAAAAGTTATTAAAAAATGGCGAAAAAAACAATTTAGCGCAACAATTGTTAGCGTTGAACGCGGAAAAAAAGTCATTAATTAAACAGCAACAATTATCGACGCAAAAATTAGCTTTATTACAAGCACAGCAAGAGCAAGTTAATGCACTTAATAAAAAAGGCTACTTATCTAGTGCTGAAAAACAACGCCAGCAACAAAATTTACTCGATGCAAAACAAGCCAAACAAGGCGTTGAACGTTTACTGTTACAACAACAAAACCAAATAAGCCAAATTAAGTTTCAGCAACAAAATATTCCACAAAAATATGCGCTGCAAATTAACAACTTAAAACGTCAACAAGCTGACATTAATCGTCAACTTGCCCAAGCTCATAATAGTTATCGTTATAGTATTGTCGCCAGTAATGCCGGTTTAGTAACAGGTATTCAAGTTGTTGAAGGTGAAACGGTAGTAAGCAATAACCCATTGCTTCATATAATTCCTAAAGGAGCAAAGTTAATTGCCGAATTATTGTTACCGACACGCTCGGCAGGTTTTGTACAACAAGGTAATATTGCAAAATTACGTTTTGATGCCTTTCCTTACCAACGCTTTGGCTTTATTAGTAGTGAAATAAGTCAAATAGACCAAACACTCATCAACCCAAACGAAGTACAACTGCCTATTAATTTACAAGAACCCGTATATCGCTTACGCGCTACCCTTAATCAGCAAGAAATGAGTGCTTTTGGTAAAAACTTTAAACTTAAAAGTGGCATGTTATTTGAAGCTGATATTATATTAGAACAACGTAGCTTAATACAATGGTTACTTGAACCTATTTATAGCTTAAAAGGCAGAGTTAGTTAAATATGTCATGTTGCAATAGGTTACCTCATGCTGACGAAAGTCAGTATCTTAAAGGTAAAAAGTACGAGTAAAGTAACAATGAAAAGAATTTATCTTATCATTATCTTTTATTTATAAGAAAAGGTAACGAGATAAGAAAACGACTGGCTCCCGTTTGCAGACAAAAAGCCAGTCATTTATTAACTTGCCAATACAAAAATATTGGCAACTAACAAGAAGAGTATAAAGATGAAAAATCTTAATGTAAATGATTTAGCAAAAATTCACGGTGGCACTAACAACAATCTAGTGCACTATGCTTACGATCCAATATTTCCATTCCCTGTTGTTGGTATTGTCCACAAGCCTATTGATACCATTATCCCTCTACCTAAAGTACCTGTTGACTTAACTTAATTTTTAAAGGAATAAAATTGATGAAAACATTAAATACAAAAGACTTAACAAAAGTAATTGGTGGTAACGGTAACGACGACAGATGGAAAACCCCTGATTTTCCTAGCCCAAAACCATCTGTACCAGTAATGTAATTACATTATTACTAAATATATTTAAAAATTTCGCGAGTAAATTTAATTATTTATTCGTTGAAAACGGCTGATCTTGCCTAATTTTAGTGTCGTAACTGAAGCAAAAACAAGATCAGCCTAATTAACCGCTCAATGCAATAATGCAGCGAGCAACTTAACTAACCCGACAAAAGTCGGATATAAATGGAGTATAACATTATGCGTGAATTAAACGTATGTGAAGTGGAAGAAGTAAATGGTGGATATTCCACAGTGGAATTAGGTGGTGCTGTCTTCGGTGGAGCATTAGCTGGTGGAATGTTTGGATCCGTTGTTGGTGGTGTTGGTGCGGGGCCTGGTGCTCTAGCAGGAGGGCTTTCAGGCGGTATCGGTTATTTAGGTAGTGAGTTCTGGAAGTACTACTTTTAATAATTTAAAGTTTTTTAGAGAAAATATTATGAACAACAAGAAAACTGCATGGCTTTTTCTAATAGCCATAACAACTATTATTGGTATTTCAGCATCTGTTTTAAGTTTTGTTGAGCTAACCGTTTTGTCTATTTTATTAGGTGGCCTTGGGGCGATTATTTATCGTAAGTTTTTTTCTTCAAAAAACACCTAAATATTAGATCCTTTTAAAAAGAGCATAAATTCTATGCTCTTTTTATTGGTATATGTATTGTTGCCCCAATCAATTAATATTTCGGGGCTGACTATATAGCAAAATAGCGCAAATTAAACTCAGTAACGCTGGCGTTATGGTAGTTTCGTCATTAGCTTTTGCCGATATTCACAGTCAATATCAGCACCTCTGGTGATGTAGGCGGTCGTGCTGCTGAAGTGGAAATTGGTGCAGGCTGTGCAATTATATCACTTGTATATTTTGGAAGGCTTGAAATTCATTAAGAGTAAAACATGAAAAACAAAAGATGGTTAAAAATGAGTAAGATTAGGAAATTAAAATTCATAGTAATATATGGTTTTATGTTTTTCATTGAATTAACTTTACTTATTACCAGTTTTTCTGGAGTGCTGGTTACTGGAATCAAATGAATAAAAAATACCATTCTTAAAAAATAGCTGATTTGGCCCAATTTTAATGTTGTAACTAAAGCAAAAACAAAATCAGCCTAATTAACCGCTCAATGCAATAATGCAGCGAGCAACTTAACTAACCCGACAAAAGTCGGATATAAATGGAGTATAACATTATGCGTGAATTAAACGTATGTGAAGTGGAAGAAGTAAATGGTGGTGTTAGTATGAATAACTGGACATCAGGAGGAATAGCAGCTGCGGCAATTGGTCTAGGAGGAACAGTTGCAACAGGAGGTTTTGGTTTGTTGATCGGAGGAGCAATGATGGTTGTGGGATATTATTATGATCAATATCAATAATTAACATTTAGCAAAAATTTATTTCAAAGCTATATAGATTGCATGCTCTATAGCAAAATTTATCATTATTTAAAGGAGTTGTTTTATGCAAGTATTTAATATTACTAGGGGGATTTATGTTGCTTTTATTTTATTAGCCCTATGGATGTTTTTTGACAGTCATGATCAAGAATTGTTTTTTAACACTATATTAATTGCCGCAGTGACTTTTAATGGCATTATAGGGCACCAAATTTTAGCTGAAATAAAGTCATTAAAGCATAACTCAACAAATAAAAATAATGACAAATTATAAGTTTCAAATGAAATTAGTACAAATATTTGTAATTAACAAAGCGGTTGATCTTGCCTAATTTTAGTGTCGTAACTGAAGCAAAAACAAGATCAGCCTAATTAACCGCTCAATACAATAATGTACTAAGCAACTTAACTAACTCGGCAAGTGCAAACCTTTAAACAAGCACAAGTCGAATAATTTGGAGTATAGCATAATGCGTGAATTAAATACGTGTGAAATTGAAGAAGTGAATGGTGGTGTAGAACAAGCAACAGCAATCGGCACTAATTTGGGTATAGTCGGTATCGGAGTAGGTATATTAGTAGCTGGTGCAACAGCTCCAGCATGGTTTGCAGTGGGTATGATTGCAGTTAGCATATCTACAACCGTTTCATATATATACGAATACTAAAGTACGTTAATTTTTGAGCAATATTATGTTTAGAAGAAAGGTTTCTTTCCTCCTTTTTATAATGGAGTAATTATGAACCAAGATAAACCAAATAAACAATGGTATAAAAAATCATCATCAAATAATTGGAACTCACCTTTAGCTCCCAAAGAGCGAAAAATATTTATCTCTGGCTTATTTATAGGCATGTCATTGGGTATTTTTATTGGCAACCTTTTGTAACCTACATTCAAGTAAAAAATAACTTACAAAATCAAAGAAATCAACATGAATACACAAACACTAAATACCAATGAAACCATAACAGAAACAGAAAACACCACCACACCATTATCTAGCTTAGCTAAAACCGCTTTATGGTTATTAACACTACTATTAGCGCCACAATTTATATTAAGTTTTATTTTAGGTGCCTATTATGGTGTACAACAAGGTAAAAACTTTGATCAACAAGCTTTTGCTACATGGTACAACACTGCGCCAGTATTATTAACAATTACGTTAATATCATCTTTTTTATTATTACCCTTATTGATGAAAGCAACCCCAACTAAAACATGGACTGAATGTTTTAGCTTTTGGCGTATTAGCACTATTAACCGCTCCACACTATTAAAATGGTTAACCGTAGCACTAACCTATTGGTTGATCACTGCAGCAATAGGTATTTTGCTTCACTTACCTAGCGAAAATTTTATGCTTGAAGTTAAAACTGCCGCCAATAGCATCACCATGTTAATACTGGTGTTAACTACCATTTGTTTAACTGCCCCCATTACCGAAGAAGTTATTTTTCGTGGTTGGTTATATAGCAAAATAGCACAAACTAAACTCGGTAATATTGGCGCTATGCTTATTTCTTCGCTAGTTTTTGTCGCTATTCATAGTCAATATCAACATCCAGCAACATTGATCATGGTATTTACTCTCGGTTTATTACTAAGCTGGGTACGTTATAAAAGCAACAATATTAGCTACACCATAGTCATGCACATGCTTTTTAACGTAATTGCCATGACTAGCTTATTTTTACTTTAACCCTTTAGCTTTTGAGCTTTACTAACTTATTTGAATGTTATTATGAATGAATCTTCTCCCGAACAATTACTTAAATTTAGTTTAGGTAAATCAGTGCCGTTAATTTTGCAAGCGGAAATTGCCGAATGTGGCTTAGCCTCAATGGCTATGGTGGCTTCTTTTTATGGCCATCAACTTGATATGCCCGCTATGCGTAAGCGTTTTTCTGCCAATTTAAAAGGTATGAACTTACAACAGCTAATTGAGTTGGGCGACAGCTTAGAGTTAGCCAGCCGTCCCCTACAATGCCCTATTGAAGAAGTACATAAACTAGCCCTGCCTTGTATTTTACATTGGGACATGAATCATTTTGTGGTGTTAACTAAAGTGTCTGGCGCCAGCAATGGCGTTAATAAAAATACCAAATTTAGCATTAACGACCCCGCATTGGGTAAACAAACGCTAAGCTTAGAAAACTTTAGCAAGCATTTTACTGGGATTTGTTTAGAACTAACCCCCACAGCTAAATTCGAGGTTAAACAAGAACAACAACAAATGAAATTTAGCCAGTTATGGAGCAAAATTACCGGCTTAAAAGCTGGATTAATAAAATTAATTGGTTTGTCATTGGTTTTACAGCTATTTGCCTTAATGTCTCCCTATTATATGCAATGGGTGGTTGATGAAGTATTAGTCAGTTTTGATAAACCTTTACTTACTGTACTAGCATTAGGTTTTGCTTTAATTACCTTAATCAATGTTACCACTAATGCAGTACGTAGCTGGCTAATTTTACGTTTATCGAGCTTACTTAATATGCAAATGGGCGTTAACTTACTGCGCCATTTATTGCGCTTGCCAATGAACTATTTTGAATCGCGCCATATTGGCGATATTGTTTCTCGTTTCGGCTCGCTGGCACAAATAAGAGAGCGTATAACTACAGGCTTAGTTGAAACCTTAGTCGATGGCGTGATGGCAATTACCGTATTGGTGATGATGCTACTTTATTCAGTAAAACTAACACTGGTGGTATTAGCCGCTATTGCCCTTTATACCCTTGTACGTTTAACTCTGTATCGTCCTTTTCACCAAGCAACTGAAGAATTTATTCAAAATTCAGCAAAAGAACAAAGTAATTTTTTAGAAAATATTCGTGGTATGCAAACCATTAAATTGTTTGGTAACGAATCACAACGCCAAGGTATTTGGCAAAATCGTTATAGTGAAGTGATCAACAGTGAAATTCGTTTAGGACGCTTAAAAATTAGTTTCGATTCGATGAACAAATTATTGTTCGGTTTAGAAAATGTTTTCGTTATTTATTTAGCGGCACAATTAGTCATGGCAAACAGTTTGTCTGTTGGTATGGTACTCGCTTTTGTTGCTTACAAAGGGCAATTAACAGAGCGTTTTGCCAGTTTAATTGAACAAGTTATTCAATTTAAAATGATGCGCCTTCATCTTGACCGTATTAGTGATATTGCACTAACGCCTATTGAGGCAAACCGAGAGGGCGAAGCGGTTATAAAAGAGCCAAAAGGAAAATTGGTTTTAGAAAATATCAGTTTTATTTATAACGAAGAGCAATCCCCTATTTTTAGTGATCTTAACTTAACTATTGACGCCAGTGATTCTATTGCTATTACGGGTGAGTCGGGTTGTGGTAAAACCACATTAATGAAAATTATGCTTGGGTTATTACAACCCACCTCAGGCAGAATATCACTCGACGGTAAAGACATTACCCAATTAGGGCTGAAAAACTACCGCAAGCATATTGCCGCAGTCATGCAAGACGATACTTTATTAGCAGGCTCTATTGCCGATAACATCAGCTTTTTTGATCCTATGCCTAATTGTTTAAAAATTGAACAGTGTGCCCAATTAGCTGCCATTCATGATGATATTAGTCATATGACCATGGGCTATAACGCTTTAGTGGGCGATATGGGCGCAAATTTGTCAGGCGGTCAAATTCAGCGTTTATTACTAGCACGCGCCTTATATCAATCGCCTTGTGTATTATTTATGGACGAAGCCACCAGCCATTTAGATGCTAAAAACGAAGCTAAAATTAGCGAACAAATGCAAAACTTGCCAATGACAAGAATAATGATCGCCCATCGTAAAGAAACCATCGCAAAAGCCAATACAGTACTGAGGTTTGAACAAGGAAAATTATTTAATATTAGCCAAGAAATGGAAATAAAAAGTGCTTAGTTATGAAAAATCACATGAATATATTTGATGCTAATTAATTTACTGGTGTGCATTAAAAAAACAGCATAAACATTGTTTAAAAACCGCATTTACAGAGAATAAAGTCTAAATGAAGAGCCGCCCTTAAATAATTTATTTTTTAGGCTCAAAAAGGATATTTTAATATGAGTCATTACATATATGCTCAATTTTCTGAGCGAGAACGTCAGATTACCCGTTTGTTGCTGCAAGGGTTGAGTAACAAATCAATAGCTCGCCAACTTTTTATTTGTGAACGTACAGTTAAGTTTCATTGCAGTAATATTTATCAAAAATCAAATGTACCCAATAGAATGGCGTTAGTTGTAAGGTTGAACTCTTTGAACAAAACAATAAGTCCACCACAATAAAACTGTACTCTGGTACAGGTGATAATAATGTTTAATGAGATAAAATAAGAGTGTAGGCAATGATAATTTAAATATTATTGTTTACATCTTAAAAAGGAAAATCTGTGATGGCACTGCTCGTCAAAGTAACACCATCACAGGGACATTGTTAGATTAAATACTTAAGTTAACAATACATGGATGATACTTATTTTATTGATAAAACAAAAGTAAAAAGGAAATATATAATGCAATACGGTCAAATTAGAGAATTAAGTTTAAAGGAAGTTGAATTTGTAGTAGGAGGCAAATATAGCTTGACAGGTCTGGGAGGTGCTGTGGTTGGTGGTGCTGTGGTTGGAGCTCTAGCAGGGCCAGGTGCTCTTGCTGGTGGACTTTTAGGTGGAATAGGGTATTTAGCGTCTAATATATTTGAGTACTACTATTAACAACATGAAGATTATTCCAAACTATAAGCATAACTAAAATATAATTCTGTAGAACATATTGAGAGGTATTCTCGATATGTTCTCAAACAAAAAAGGATTCATAATGAATAATAAAGTAACCATAATTATCTCACTTGTCATATTTTTTCTTGGTTTTTATTCTAGTTATTTTGACTTTTGGGAACTCATATCTTTATCCGTTTTTATCGGATTAATAGCTAGATTTATCCTCAAAAAATTAAATGATACAGATAATACTTAATAAGATGGGAAAGAGTGACATGGATCAAAGTAATATAATAAAGAAAATTTATAACGCTATTAACAACCGGAATATAACCGCTTTATATAAATGCTTTCATAGTAAAAATTTATCGGCACTAGCAAATAGAGAGCAATATATTAATAGCTTTGAACAATATAACTTAGATATACAACTTAAAAAACTTTCTATTGTAGGACAAGATGAAGAATTCATTGTAATTAAAGATGAAATTAATACGAGAAAAAAATCAGGCGCTGAATTTAAAGATAATAGATCTAAAAACATTCATGTTCTTGCAAAAGATAACGACGATGAATGGAAAGTGATCAACTCCAATATTATAGGGATAACCCTGATTTAATTAACCAAATGGCGATAATTTGATTTAAATTCATTTTTTAGACCCTGTAACAAAATCTGTGTAAATACCGATTTTAAATATAGCCCGAAATACGGCCTTCGAATTCAATCATAAAACGATTCAAGGCCGATTTTTTATACTATGATTTAGGTGGTAATTATAAATGGTACTTTTCAATAAGAAGTTTGTTTTTTTATCTTAGTTGTACAAATATTTTTTTACTCCATAATGTCAATAACTTATAGTGGATTATGGTCCATTTTGTTTTCTGTTACTTTAGTATTATTTTTCGGATTAAAGCTTTTAGAAATGTCAAAAACAGAGTTTAAAGGCCATCAAACATTATATATTTTTGCTTTTGTATGTATTTTATTAGCAGCCATTGTACAAATTTATAAATCAGTTTAAATACGCGCGCATAGTTCACCTCGTTAGAGCTTCTATCTTGTTCCTCATCAAACTTTAACTGTTGGGCATGAATAAAAATTAATTTATAGGTATTTATAAACCGTTTTATTCAAGAGAATAAACTTGCAGACCTTTAAAGACGAATTCATCAATTATGACGACATTAGTTGAGCAGTTGTCGCCATGCTTTGTACAATTAACTTAGCATTACCAACTGTTACTATTATTTGCTCAATACGCTAGTGATTATATTGCTATTACGGGTGAGTCGGGTTGTGGTAAAACCACATTAATGAAAATTATGCTTGGGTTATTACAACCCACCTCAGGCAGAATATTACTCGACGGTAAAGACATTACCCAATTAGGGCTGAAAAACTACCGCAAGCATATTGCCGCAGTCATGCAAGACGATACTTTACTCGCTGGCTCTATTGCCGATAACATCAGCTTTTTTGATCCTATGCCTAATTATTTGAAAATTGAACAGTGTGCCCAATTAGCTGCCATTCATGATGATATTAGTAGTATGACGATGGGTTATAACGCCTTAGTGGGCGATATGGGTGCAAATTTGTCAGGTGGTCAAATTCAACGTTTATTGCTAGCTCGCGCCTTATATCAATCGCCTTGTGTATTATTTATGGATGAAGCCACTAGCCATTTAGATGCTAAAAACGAAGCTAAAATTAGCGAACAGATGCAAAACTTGCCAATGACAAGAATAATGATCGCCCACCGTAAAGAAACTATAGCAAAAGCTAATACGGTACTGAGGTTTGAGCAAGGAAAGCTGATTAATATTACCGAAAAAATGGTAAAACAAAGAGCTTAATAAAATCAGTGCAAAATAACAAATATGTCACCCTGAATTTATTTCAGGGTCTAAAAAAAGTCATCCTGAAACAGGACAGGATCTAAATTCTTTTATTTGAGCGAACACTTAAATAAAGAAAAGCGGCTGATCTTGCCTAATTTTAGTGTCGTAACTGAAACAAGACCAGCCTAATTAACCGCTAACAGTAATAATATTGTTAGCAACTTAACTAACTCGGCAAGTGCAAACCTTTAAACAAGCACAAATCGAACAATCTGGAGTATAACATGATGCGTGAATTAAATACGTGTGAAATTGAAGAAGTAAATGGTGGTGTATCTGCACACGATGCATTAACTGCATACGGTTCAGCAATTGCAGCTGGTGCTCTAATAGGTTTTATGACTGGAGGTCCTGGAGGAATGTTAATTGGAGCTGTAATGGGGGGATCACGAGTGGCAATTAGCGGAGGCTTAGCAATAATATCACTTTCATATATGGGAAGACTTAAAAGTCATTAAGAGTACAACATGAAAAACAAAAGATGGTTAAAAATGAGCAAGATTGGGAAATTAAAATTCATAGTAATATATGGTTTTATGTTTTTCATTGTATCTTCTAGCTTATTCTTTATTTATGGTTATTTTTCAGGGAATAAAACTAGTAATTATGATCTATTTTTCATTGAATTAACTTTACTTATTACCAGTTTTTTTTGGAGTGCTGGTTACTGGAATCAAATGAATAAAAAATACGATTCTTAAAAAATCGGCTGATCTTGCCTAATTTTAGTGTCGTAACTGAAACACAAACAAGACCAGCCTAATTAACCGCTAACAATAATAGTATTGTTAGCAACTTAACTAACTCGGCAAGTGCAAACCTTTAAACAAGCACAAGTCGAACAATTTGGTGTATAACATGATGCGTGAATTAAACGTATGTGAAATTGAAGAATTAAATGGTGGTGTTGCTGTTGCAGGAGCTTTCATTACAGGGGCCGGTGCAGCAGCACTTACTGGTGCACCATTAGGGCTAGTTGGTATAGCGGTTGGAGTAGGTGTTTACTCTATATCTTTTGGACTTACTTATTTAATGATGCAATAAATACATATTTTCTAATTATGTAGCCTAAAACATATTAATGTTTTAGGCTAGGGGTAAAACAATGAAACCAATATACAGAATACTAGGCGCTCTAATTTGTTTATACTGGCTATACGGGCTGATTTTCTTATTCATCGGATTAATAGAAAAAAAACCTCTCTTTTTTGATTTTATATGGATATTGCCACTAGGTAGTTACTCATTATTACTTATCGCACCTTATATCTTTTACGGATATTATCCTAAATGGAGTCAGAAAATTTTACCTAATTGGTTAATGAAATCAATGAAAGCGGATTATTACAAAAATTTCAATACTAAAATAAAAGATTTACCTGATGATGAAAAATAAATTTTTTAGGCAAACTTAATATCAAAATTTTTCAGGGAGTAAACAAGGTTCTTGGTTTATGAATACTATTGATTATTTTGAATTTCACCATTTTCCTGAATATAAAAAACTATACTTGTGGTGTGCTTTCGGGCTGATTTTAGGAGTGTTAGGGCTAAAATACCTTGCTATTTATTTTGTACCTCTAGCTATATACCTTATATATGTAACAGCAACAACTAGCATTATTTTATACACACAAACGTGTAAATATCGCGGCTATTTTCTATACCCTGAAAGATTTATTCGCTTTTTTAAAATTTATAAAAAAGAATTACCCTTGCTATCTTTTGATAATGTTGCAACATTAGGTGAACAAAATAGCCATGTAATTAAGACTAATAAACATTGAAAATCAATTTAGTCATGATCTTTGTTAGCCTTATCAATAGTTTTATTCTTGCTTTTTTTATCGTCTGTTTTTTTATCACTATTATTGATATTTTCTATACGGGTAATGGCTTTTGTTTCATTACTGTTTTGAAGATTATCCACAAATTTAGGTGGTGTTGAACGCCCTACAGTGACATCACGAGTTTTGCTGTCAACTTTGATCACTCTAGGTTTATTTACATCACCTGTGATCTCAAATTTCATTTCGTAGGGTACTGAGGCTGTGACGACTTTATCTATAGCAAGACCCGCTAAAAAGGTCACTGGGTTTAATGTTGCGATCCAGGCTATGGCAGGTAAACTTGAGGTTAAATTCGGTTTGTAGGTAGCTTTATAGTCTAGCTTTCCTAGTACTAAGTTGGTATTGCCTTTCATTAATAAATCACCCGCAGCCCCTTTCATACGAGCATTATCGGTGTAGACAATACCATCCTTTATATGAAAGTTGCCTTTAATGTAATTATAAAACATACCTTTACTAAATATATCTCTAAAGTCTAATGTTAATTTACGTACCAGAGAACCTAGGCTTAATATCGAAAATATACGAGCTTTATCACTAACATCAACTAAATAACCATCATCTATTTTTGCAGATAAATCACCATTTAATTGAGCAAAACTAAAATTTTGCGGTGCTCCCTGCCAATTAAAATTAAAGTCAATTGTACCACCGCTTCCTTTAACCGCAGAGGCATAGCCTAAGCGCTCAAACTCATGTTCTATATCATTAACATGAACCTCACCTACAATATTAGTCTTTGATTGTTTATTATTTTGCAGCCAGCGAGCATGTAAGGTTAATTTGTTTTTACCGCGTTTAGCAATAAAATTGGTAAGCTTTAAAGTATCTGATTTATCCCGAGTAATCGAGAAGTCTACTTGACCAAGATCTAATTTACCATAACTACAACTATCACAATGTACTTTCATTGCTGGGAAATCTGCGAAAATCTCTTCATTATTTAGTTCTATAGGAGCCACTTTATTGGCTGATTTTTGCTGCGTTTTATTACCCTTTTTTGATAGGTTTTGATCAATAGGCCACTGTGGTAAATGCAAAAAGTCAGCATTAATATCTAAGCCCTTTTTTTTCCAACCTGGATAAATTTTTATTTGGCTACGCACTTCTTTAGCATTAATTTGTAATAACCACCATGCAGGCTTATCAAATAAATCAAATGAAACATCTGAAAAATCTTGTCCATAAAAATCAAGCTTTTTAATGTTACCTCGAATACGCTCCGGCACACTAAATAGAGGCGTTGTCGTTTTATTTAAAGCGAGAGAAACATTGAGATGTGAAGTATCTTGATGGCTACTCACACTGGTAATAATATTGCTAATTAATGGTTGCCATTGACTAAAATTCGCTTGCTCAATATTCGTTGTTATATAGAACCCCGCCATAGGCAGTAATATTTGATCATTACCCAGCATTAATTGTGCTCGAGAAAAGTGAGAATTGTCTTTATGACCATGCGCCAATATCCCATAAAAGCTTAAATCGTCGCCCATTTTGACATCAACAATTGATTGTTTTGAATCTCCCTTAATTTGAGCAAATAATGGTAGTACATCGGTTGCCTTTTTATTATAAGGTACAGGTAAATTAAAGGCTAAATCATTAAGTTTTGAGTTTATGGCGAGTTGATAAGAAAATTTATCATTTTCAGGAATAAAAAGCTTTAAATCTCCCTGCCAACTTAACTGTCCTTTTGCGTATTGTTTTAATAGTTTAGGTACTTGCGCTTGCCATTGCGACTCAGTCCAATCAGCCTTTATCATGATATCTGTTTGATAAATTTTTGCTTGATTTTCTGCCTTAACCGATACCTTTAATGGCATATTTAACCAATTAAGGGCTAAATTTTTAACGCTTATTTGATCATTATTAAAACTTAAGGTGCCATTAACCTGATCGAAATTCATTTGCGGTGCTTGCAATGATAATTGATTGTTTTTAAAGTAGACATCACCTTTGCTAACGGTTTTTTCAGGTGTTTTTAACGGTATCGTTAAGGAAAATTGAGCATTAACTGGACCTCTTAATCTGAGATAGTCTAATGTTTTGCCAATACTCTCTTTTAATGGACTTTGTGCCATTAAATAACTAATATTTTTAGGCCTCGCATTATGAACCCCCGCATTAATAACTAATTTTTGCTCTCCTGATAAATCAGCAATTTTAGCTTTAACACCAGCAACATCAACACCTAATAAATCCCCTGCCTGTCCAGTGATCAACATGCTGTTATTAGTAAAGTTTAAATTCGCAGCAAAATGCTTAATAGCTGGCCATTCTGAATCAAATTTAAAGGTGCTGTTTGTTAATTCAGCATCTACAGTAAAAATACCGCTATGATCCGTAAAAGGAAAATTAACTAAAGGACCATTAAATAAAACCGTTGCTTGCTCTATTTTTCCTCCTTGTAATCCTTGTTCAAGATAATGAACTAAATCTTTTCCCATTAAAGTAGTGGGGTAATAATACTTAGCATCAGTAGCAACAACATTATTCACTTTAGCAAATAACGATAATTGAACCGAACTATTTTCAGGCATAGTAACGCCAAGGCTAGCATTCAAATCTAACTCTGGTGATTTAAAAATGACATTATCGCTGCCAATATGCCAATATGATTGCGAAAATCGGCCATTAAAAACCGCAGATAATGATTGATAAGGCATTGGCCGACTAAAATATTCACTAAAATCTAACTTTCCTTGTTTGGCGTTAACCGTTAATTGCAAGCGGTCTCCCGAAATTAAAATGTCACCAAAAAGGTGTTCAATACCTGGAATACCTTGCGTATAACTAGTATTTATATCATCAAATTCAGCGTAAAGATCATACGTATTATCATGGCTTTGAAAATAAATATCATGCAAAGTCCCTTGCGCTGATAATTGTGTAAATTGTTTTAATACAGCAGTTTCTTGGGTAAATAAGGAGGCTAACGAGGATGTTTTTTGCAACTCTATTGTTGATAAATAAACTGCTAAAGTATTTTTTTCTGCACTTAATTGCGTTGTAATTAATGGCCACTTTTGCTTATCTAAAGTAAACGCTAAAGGTGTTGAAGTCACTCGAAAATGTTCTAAACCATGATGAAATTGGCCTGCTATTTGTCCTTTGGCTAAACTTAATTGATGCTTTTTATCTTGGTGCTGCCAGCGAATAATGTTTTCACCTAGGCTGATATTTACTTTTTCAGCACTACCATTTTTGAATGATAACCAAGATTTAAAACTAATTGATGAACTAATTTTATCGGGTGCAAGTTTTAATACCGTTCCCAACCAAGAAGTTATATCTAAATTATTCCCAGCCAAATAAACATTACCCGCAAGTTCACTTTGACTTTTCCCGATTAAACTAAGTTGTAATTTAAGATTTTGAGTACTTAAATTACCAAAAATAATATCACCTTGTGCGCGATGTTGTTGACCTGTATTTTTCCATGCGAGCTGTTTAATAAAAATACGTCGTTTGATATTTGTTGCAGTTTTAACAATAACATCACTAGAAAGTATTGAAAAATGTTCAATTTGAGTTAAAAATAAATCACTAATTCGTTTTAATATTACTAAATTATCATTTACTAATTGACTTTGAGTCTGATTGTTAGCCTGATTGTTCACTTTTCCTGCAGGGCTTTTATCCACTAAAGCTTCTAAAGCAACTTTATCAACAAAGACCTTAGCGCCAGTTAGAGTAAAGTCGCTAGTGATAAACTGCCATGCTTTTACGCTACTCCAAAAATCAATTTTAAAATCGATACGATCAATAAAAATACTCGCTTGTTCAGTTTGTAATACACTCACATTTTGTATGACTAAACCAGGGCCTAATGTTGACCAACCCGCATTAATATTGCCTATTACCATATTCAGTTGATAGTTTTTATTAATATAGTTTTGTAGATTTACACGATAATTTTTTGCGTAAGGAAGCATTAAACGCAAGCTACTGATCGCCACCGCTAGCAAAACTAGCGTAATAGCAATAACTTTATAGAGTTGATTTAAACAACGATTAAATAGCTTAGAAAAATTCATTTATATACTTAATAAAAACCTGTTTGTTATAAAAACAATAACTCAGCCTATTGGCAGTAAAATTCCTACTCTACAAGACTATTTTCCTTGTAGATCACCGCTTACTGTTATTCGGAAATAATTACATCATCACCACATCAAACTGCTCTCTACTGTATTGTGGTTCTGCTTGAATTTTTATTTGCTTGCCAATAAACACTTCTAACTCTGCTAAGTGATGAAACTCATCATTGATTAATGATTCGCTTACCGACGGCGCTACATAAACAATAAACTTATCAGCGTCATGAGCACGATTTACACGCACAATTTCACGTAACAATTCAAAACAAACGGTTTCAACCGTTTTTAAATAACCTCGGCCTGAGCAGGTTGGGCATTCACCACATAAAATATGCTCTAAACTTTCGCGTGTACGTTTTCGGGTCATTTCAACCAAACCTAACGGCGAAAAACCATGAATATTAAATTTAACATTATCTTTTGCTAAAGCGGTTTCTAAACTATGCAAAACACGACGTTTATGGTCTTCATTAGTCATGTCAATAAAATCAATAATAATAATACCACCCAAATTACGTAACCTTAACTGCCTTGCTACCACTTGTGTTGCTTCAATATTAGTATTAAAAATAGTTTCATCTAAATTTCGATGTCCAACAAAAGCCCCCGTATTAATATCTACGGTGGTCATTGCTTCTGTTTGGTCTATAATAAGATAACCGCCAGACTTTAAGGTTATTTTACGATGTAAAGCGCGTTGTATTTCGGCCTCAACATCAAATATATCAAAAATGGGCCGTTCGCCTGGATAATATTCCAATACTGGTGTTAGTTCAGGCACAAATTCATTAGTAAATTCAAGTAACTGATCAAATGTTAATTTAGAGTCAACCCGAATGCGTTCTAAGTCAATACCAACAAAATCTCTTAACATACGAAATGCTAATGATAAATCTTGATATATTGGTGCTTTAATTTGTTTGCGTTGTTTTCGCTCTGAAACCTTTTGCCAAACACGACGTAAAAATTCAGCATCATGTCTTAATTCATCCTCACCAACACCTTCTGCGGCTGTGCGCACAATAAAGCCATGACTGTCATCACAATAAGGATTAACTATTTTTTTTAAACGATCACGCTCTTTAG
>WGGB01000226.1 GCA_015491935.1 Alteromonadaceae bacterium | reverse complement strand
ATCCCTGTAACAAGTGTCTTATGTTATGAGAGTTCTTCCCTTAGTGTTTCATGTTTTTTAGCGCCTAATTCTTTTATTGCCTTTGAGCATAAAGTCAGGCGCTTTTTTTTGTCTGTTATTTGGCTTAATTACAATATAAAAAGTTCTTCTTAGATTTTCTTTACCTTTACCAAAATTTAATAAAAACCAAGTTCGAGTGACCTCAAATCATCAAAAACAAATAAAAAATTTACCTACGGGATTAATTTTTAGATAGCTAAGTCAAATTTTTGATATTATGTTTGCGTGTTTCAAAATTATGATGAACGCTTATTTTTAGCAACATTATTTAATAAAAATTACTAATTCCCATTAACTACATGGTTTAAGTTAAAATAAAACAAAAAATTAGAAGGAATGAAATGGAACAATATTTAGATTTAATATTTAATATAACTTATGGGTGGAAGTTATGGACTGGATTATTTATCTTAGTAATCGGTGTAGCAACCATAAAAATATTCAACTCAGAGGGACTGGCATTCGTATTGGCTCCATTTGTTATATTTTATGGCCCCATCTCTTTAATTTTAATTTCTTCGTCTCTTTTTACAACGAATTTTAATTTATTCTTCTTGTCCTCTGTATTTATCGTTTTTTTCATCAAATATAACTCATTAAAATCTAAAGCAAATAAAAGAAAAGAAGAAGAAAATAGCAACAGTGCTTTTTTTAATAAAATTAAAAATAATATTATTAATGAAAACTTTGAAACCACTGAAAATGATATTTTAGAATATGAAAAATTAAATAATACTCATTATAGAGAAAAAACTAAATGGTTATTTACGTGCTTGTATAGTCGTAACCAAAAGTTATTTTATAAATTACTTAATAACCTATATCCCTCTACCTACCATTCATTAATTAATGCTAAAAACACAGAAAAATTAACAATCATTGATTATTCCGAAATTAAAGAACAATTAAAAAGTAAAGATGATATCTTCACAGATCTATGGCGCCCTTATTATGAAGAAGGAAATGAAGACGAAGCGTTTAAAATTATTGAAAAAATAGAATATCCTTATCAAAAAGTAGAAGAATATAATGTAATTATTGAAAGATATTTCGAATACGATGAAGTCGGTGCTATGAACATAGTAAAAAAAATAGCGGAAGAAAGTAGAGAAAAAGTTATTGGTGAAATTCAAGAAAGATTAACCTATAAAAAAGATCATCTTAAATTAAGAAAAGAAGTATTTGAAATATTAGAAGATTTAAAAACTAAAAACTTAAAAACAAATTTAAAAATTGATTACATGATAAACAATATTGAAAAAAATGAGACTGAATACGCGGGTAATTTTACTTATCTACATGATTTATATCAGAGATGTTTAAAACGATTATATGAAGAAATACCAGAAAAACAAATAAGTAAAAATCAATCATTGTTATATTCTAACCGTTTAAAATTTCCATTAAAAATATTCAGTTTTGAAATGCACGTTAAGGGTTATAGATCACTAACCGAATCTTATAAATACTATAATATAAAAAATGTTATTTGTTTATTGACTGATGAAGACGTAAAGAATGAAGAATATTGTTTGTTTTTTTTAAAAAGACTTTATCAAAATAATAATATCAATTTTATTCACTTTCCCATTAATAATATTAAAGAATTAACAAAAGAAAAATTAAAAGAAATAAAAACTCAATATGAATTATTGGAAGGTAATACCTTAATTTCAAAAGATGGAATTGATGATATTGTTAAAAAGGTGTTTGATTATTTAAATAACGACGAGGGTGTAACTAATTTTGAATAACTTCTTTTGCCATATCTACGACAACTGTAGTATTATTCATATTAGGACTCCTCTTAATATTGTTATGCGGTAGCGTTAACATTACCCCATATTTAAAGTATGAATAAATCTCAATTATTTCAATATCTTTTGTCTATTATTAGGGCATTTTCGGTCGATACAGAATTGAATTTTAGTTTAATAAAAATAAAAGGCGTTTCATGACTGCTTTAGGTGTTATTGCTGGGGTATTGTTACTTATTACGGTAGTTTTTGGTGGAGGCTACTTTTTAATTTCATACCTTTCTGCTTTCATAGGAACATTTGGTGCAATTATAGTTACTATTATACTATTTATTTTAATTCCTGAATTACTTAAAATTTTCAATAAGTAGCAGTGGAGAATAATTGACTAGTTCCACACCGCTTACATTTTAGTTAACTACAATTCCCACAAAACTGGGCAATAGGCTCATGGAGATATATGGTATTTTCACTTATTGTAATAGGCACCATTTTTCAGCTATTTCTTGCGGTGTTATTCGGCGTATTTTCAATTTTTGGTGTTGGTATTCTCGGTAAAAAATTATTTTTTATCGGAGTAGTGGGGTTGCCTTTATCATGCTTTATAAGTGCAGGAATAATTATCTATAATTATAACACTGACGGTTTAAGCAGTGTTTATTGGTGGTTTATAATGCCTATGATATTAGGAGTATTATATTACGCCTTAGCAAGCCATTACTTAAAATTAAAAAATAAATTAAAAAATAAATTAAAATAGTTTTATACCTGCAATAACTTCAAACGAAAATACGATGAGCTTTTTAAAATTAGCTTAAAAAAATCAACTACTTTTAATCTAATGATGAAATAAAGGCAGATAACATGAAGTTTTCTGAAAAATATTGAATGTTTTTTGAACTATTTTAAAAAGCGATACTCTCATACTTTGAGAGCAAAACTTCCCTGGATTGCTTTTCATTATTATAGCGCGTTGCCCTAACGCGCTTTTTTTTGTGTGTTTTTTGATATTCTTTATTTTTTAAAATAATGAAATAAAAAATCATCGAAATTCATCGTATCTGTATTTTCAATAGCTTGTTGATCTTTATGCGATCGAACTGCAGTAGCAATAAAATGCTCTTCATCATAATACTGATAATCACGCGCTAATAATTGCTGGCGATACTTTTCTGCTGTCGCTAATGTAAACTCTGTCAAACTATGTTCATTATCTTTAGCTATTGCTAATAATTGCGCTGATAATGTTTTTGATGGATCATTAATTTTAGCTAATTCGCGATCAACAGCTTTACTATAATCATCTGTTTTATAGGCTAAATCTAAGACTTTAGCAACGTCTGCTAATTCGCTAAAAATTTCATTACCCCATTGAGGTATTGATTTAGAAACATTTTGATCTTTTAATAATAACTGAGGATCTCTACCTCGCAAAACCACTTCATCCATATTATTTTCATAAGCTTTTTGACTATCACAATCTAAATTATCATTCGGAGCTAACGCACAAAAAGTTAAGAATACATCTAAAAAGTGGATCTGCTCAAGACTAATACCCGTATCAACAAATGGGTTAACATCTAAAGCCCTTACTTCAATGTATTCTACACCCCGTTCAAATAATGCATCACTGGGTTTTTCGCCTGACTTAATTACACGTTTAGGACGAATAGGCGCATATAGCTCATTTTCAATTTGTAAGACGTTAGTATTTAATTGTTGATATTCACCATTAACTTTAACACCTAATTTAGCAAACTCTTCACTAGGTAAGTTAATTGCTGATTTAACACCTGCAACATAATTTTGTAAATTATCATAACAAATACGTAATGCTGCTTGCGAACTACTGGTATAACCTAAATCACTCATACGCAAAGAGGTTGCATATTCAAGATATAAGTAACCACTCGCTGTTTTTTTAAAGGGTAGTTTTTGTGGTTTATCTTGTAAAAAAGAAGAACAAATTAATGGCGAACTCCCAAATAGATAAGGGATCAACCAACAGTAGCGTTTATAATTACGTAATAAAGCAAAATAACGTGCTGAAATAAAGTGGGTTAACTCTTCATCATTATCCGTTTGTTGCTCTGATGCTGCTAAATTAGTCGTAATTTTTTGTACTGAACGCCAAAAATCTTGCGAAAATGAAAAATTAAAATGAATACCGGCAATAACTTGCATCATGCTGCCGTAACGATTTTTTAATCCTTGTCGATAAACCGTTTTCATTTTACCAATATTTGAATTGCCATATTGAGCAAGCGGTATTTTATCTTCGTCCTCAACAAAACAAGGCATACTTAAGGGCCATAACAACTCACCATCAAGCTTTGACAACGTAAATTTTTGAATATCCTGCAACTGTTTAATGGATGTTTTTGCATCGTGACTAACAGGTGTAATAAATTCGAGTAAATTTTCAGCATAGTCAGTAGTAATTTGAGGATGTGTTAATGCTGCCCCTAACTCTTTATGATGGGGTTGTTGAGACAATGCACCATGTGCGTGAACACGCAGTGCTTCTCGCTCAATTCCTCGGCCTATGTCTGTTAATGTGTTTAAATAAGGTGCTTGTGTAAACGCAGATAAATACTGTTTTAATGATACCGTCAAAATGACTCCATAGGCAGATTTATCTTATCCAACACCAATAAACCTGCACAATAACAACCAAGTCATCTAACTTGGGGTTAATTAATAATTTTCAATACCTATCGCTCCATAATAAGAATATAAAAGTACTTAATGAACTAGGCTTAACCCTTTTATTGTGACATTGAGCTTATCTGCCAATTGTTTTAATTGCGGTTTAACAACTTTAGCGTCTCCGACAACAATCCATTGCATGGGCTTAGCTAATTCTGATGCGGCAATAGTATTTAATTCAGTTAAACTTATTGTGTTAATTATATGAGTTTGCTGAACACCATAATCTTTGGGTAAATTGTATTGAATTAATTGCCGTAAAAAACTGCTCTTTTGGCTAGGTGTTTCATAACTAAGTGCTTCATTTTGAGAAATAGCTTGGCGCATAAAATGAGCTTCGGCTGCCGTCATTCCTTGTTTTTGGTAGCGTGCTAATTCTTTTACTACCTCAAGCATAGCATCTGCCGTGTGAGCCTGCTTAACACTGGCGCTTACACTAAAAGAGCCTAAGGTTTTACCACCTGAAAAACGACTACCCGCACCATAAGTATAACCTTTGTCTTCACGTAAATTTAAATTAATACGACTATTAAAAGCGCCCCCCAATGGATAGTTCATTAAGGTTGCTTTGAAAAACTTGCCCGTAGCATCATAAGGCATGGCACGACGCACTAAAGCAATATGAGCTTGTTTAGCATTCGGCACATCAATAAAAGATAATGTTTTAGCATTTATTTTTGGAAAGGGTTGATATTTAGGGATTGTATAATTATTGCCTTGCCAGCTTTTTAAATAGGCTAATTTATTTAATACCTCATTTTTATTAATATCGCCAACGATCACTAAATTACTGTATTTAGGTGAAAAATAATGCTGATAAAATTGTTTTACATCACTTAAAGTAATAGCTGATACCGTTTTTATAGTACCATTATTAGGTAATCCCACTCGATTATTAGTACCATACAGCACCTGTTTTTGAGCACGAGCAGCAATACTATTTGGATCTTTTAAACTTTGTTGTAAACCTTGTAATAACTGATTTTTAACGCGATCAAAATCAGTTTTATTAAAAGCAGGATTAAACATAACATCTAGCATTAAATTAATTGTCGCATCTAAATTTTTAGTTAAACTAGTCACTTGTATATAAGTATTACGACCTGAAGCGCCTACAGATATATTACTACCTAATTTTGCCAGTGCATCTGATAATTCTTCTTTAGAATAATTTGTTGTACCTTGCTCCATTAATGATGCGGTTAACGAGGCTAATCCCGCTTTATTAATAGGATCGAGTAATGGTCCACCTTCTAAACTCAACAGTAAGCTTACGGTCGGCGTTTCGCTATTTTTACTCCCGATAATTTTTAACCCGTTACTAAAATTTTTCGTCCAAAAATCAGGGACTTTAATACTTGGATTACTGCCTGCTGGTGGTATTTTATTACGGTCAAAAGTTGAGCTATTGGCTGTTATTTTTAATGCTTGCTCGGTAACTTTAGGTGGATGAGTAATATCAGGTAAACTAAAATTATCAGGATGCACAATAATACTCGATAATTGTTTAGCCGTTAATCCTTTCGGTACCACTGACAGTACGGCTGCTCCCTTATTTTTAATGTATTTATTATACACTCGCATAACATCAGCTTTAGTAACACTTTCATAACGCGATAATTCTTGTTGAGTAAAATTTGCATTACCTGTTAATGTTTCAAATGACGCTAAACTTGATACTTTACCCGCAACACTTTGCAATCCGTAAATAGTACTCGTTTCTATACTGACTTTAGTTTTTAATAAATCATCGTCATTTACACCACGTTTTTCAAACTCATTAAAGGTGTTAGTTATAGCTTTGTATAATTCATTTAATGACATACCTTGTTGAGGATTAGCAATAGCATAAAAATTCATCGTACAGGCTAACTCTTTACACGGATGACTCGCGCTAGCTTGCACTGCTAAGCCCGTTTTAACTAAGTTTTGATACAGTAATGATGTTGAACCATTACCTAAAATATTGGCCAATACATCAAGGGCAGCTTCATCTTCGTGCATAGCATATACGGTAGGAAAACTAATATACAACAAAGGTAAATTAATGTTATCGGTTAAGGTGTAATAACGGTTTTCAGTTAAGCTGATCAGTTTTTTAGACATTTTTTCAACTTTAGGGCCTGATTTTATATCACCAAAATATTTCGCAACCCAAGCTAATGTTTTTGCTTCATCAAAATCGCCACCTATGGTTAATACTGCATTGTTAGGCCCATACCAGCGAGTAAAAAATTGTTTTAAATCGTTTAACGTTACTCTATCTAAATCAGGCATAAAACCAATAGTCGGCCAAGAATAAGGAAAGCTTCGTGGATACAACATTTGATTAATGGTTTCACCAATACGTCCATACGGTCGATTATCAACATTTTGTCCACGTTCATTTTTTACCGTTGCACGCTGCACTTCAAATTTTTTCTCGGTAAGTGTATCTAATAAATATCCCATACGGTCAGATTCAAGCCAAAGCACTTTTTCTAACTGATTTTTAGGCACCGTCTCATAATAATTAGTACGATCGGTATTCGTTGTACCGTTTAAATTACCACCACTTTGAGTCACAATTTTAAAGTGTTGTTCATCGGCAACGTGTTTAGAGCCCTGAAACATCATATGTTCAAAAAAATGAGCAAAACCTGATTTCCCTAATTGTTCTCGCGCAGAACCGACATGATAAGTAACATCAATATGCACTAATGGATCTGAGTGATCTTGGTGCAAAAGTACAGTTAAACCATTATCTAATCGATATTTTTTATAAGGAATAATAATTTTGTTAGGCTGAGCTTTGACTTCTTCAATAAAAGTAACACCTTTGGGTAATGGTGGTTGTACTTTAGTTGCAGACGTCGTCGTTAATGGTGTTAACGAGTGACAAGAAAATAAAAATACGGTTGTTAATAAAGTAGTGAAAAAACCTATTATTAAGCGTTTAAATTTAAACCTAAACTGAAACATTGGCGACCTTAAAAAAATTCCATCTAATAATCAGTGCCTAATATAATAATTGTGCGCTGATTATTAAAGGACTTTCATCTTAATATATAATTTAAAGCCTAAATAAATGTAAGTATTTATGAAATTGACTTTAATTTTAACTAATCTCTCAACTCTTATCTAAAAAGAGTACAACATACTTAACATTCAATTTAACTCACAACTCAGTTAAAATGCTCCACACTTATTACAATATTATTAACTATTATGCCTAATCCTTTTTTTACCTTAATTGACCAACAAGATAATTTTATTGTTATTAATAAAAGTGCTGGGACAAATTTTCATGATGAATATGAGGTGGGGCAAGGTTTATTTAACCAAGTAAAACACCAGCTTAACTTAGCTGAATTATATCCAGTACACAGACTAGACAAGATGACATCTGGCCTTGTAATAATGGCGAAGAATTTAGCTGCTGCGCAACAATTTCAGCAATTATTTAATACACATGATATCGAAAAATATTATTTAGCCATAAGTGATAAAAAGCCCAAAAAGAAACAAGGGTTAATTAAAGGCGATATGGATAAAAGCCGCCGTGGCAGTTATAAATTATTGCGGAGCCAAGATAATCCTGCGATAACACAATTTTTTTCTTATGGTTTAAATCATGGCAAACGACTTTATTTACTTAAACCACATAGTGGTAAAACACATCAATTAAGAGTTGCTTTAAACAGTATTAGTGCGCCTATTTTAGGTGATACCCGTTATGCAGGTAATAAAGCGGATCGTGGTTATTTACACGCTTTTGCACTAAAATTTATGCTTGCTGGACAAGTCTATTCATATTGCTGTTTACCCACTGAAGGTGAGTATTTTTCACCACTAAATTTACCCACAACAACATTAGATAAAATAATACCGCCTTGGCAACTAAATTGGCCTAAACTATAAAAATTAGAACAATAATAGCGCCTAGCAGCCCTATTATTG
>WGGB01000225.1 GCA_015491935.1 Alteromonadaceae bacterium | reverse complement strand
TTTCGACGTGCAGCGTGATCATGTTGCCCTTATTACCGATGCTTTACCTTCGTTAGCCGAGCAGGGTGAATTAATTTTCACCAATAATAAACGAGGCTTTAAAATGGATTTTGAGGCAATGGAACAACTTGACTTACAGGTGAAAGAGTTAACTGCAATAACGAAAGATAAAGATTTTGCTCGTAATAAACATATACATAATAGCTGGCAGATCACACGTAAGTGATTTTTGAGTAAAAAATAAGATGAAATATATACTATATAGTAGCGAAGGTTGTCATTTATGTGAACAAGCCTTTGATTTGTGTCAACAAGCTAATATTGCCCAGCAAGTTAGCCTTGTTGATATTGTTGACGATGATAAATTAGTCGAGTTATATGGAACTAGTATTCCGGTATTAGAAAATATCGAAACAGGCGACAAGCTATTTTGGCCATTTAGCCTTAATCAACTAGAACAACTAACTTAATAAAGTAGAGAAATTTAAAGAACTTATGGAATTACTTAGATTAACCTCAGCAGAACTAGCTTTTGGTGATGGAAAAATACTCGACAATACTGAGTTTCGTATTAAGCAAGGTGAGCGTGTTTGCTTGGTAGGTCGCAATGGTGCAGGTAAGTCGTCATTAATGCGCATATTAATGGGGCAGCAAAATCTTGATGATGGTCAATTAGTTTTCTCTAATAACATTCGTTTGGGTATGCTAGAACAAGATCCGCCAGAGTCTTGTGATTTCTCTGTTTTTGATTATGTGTCGCAAGGACTGGCTGAAAATGCAAAATTGTTGCAGCAATACCACCACCTTATTCATGACATTACTGAAAACCCTAATGATAAAAATTTACAACAATTAGCTGATGTTCAACAAAAACTTGAACAAGCTAATGCGTGGGAAGACGAGCAACGTATTGAACAAGTACTTAGTACATTAAAGTTGTCACCCGATGACAATGTTGCTGATTTATCGGGTGGTTGGTTACGTAAAGTTGCCTTGGCTAAAGCTTTGGTGACAGCCCCTGATGTCTTATTACTTGATGAGCCAACCAACCATTTAGATATTACCAGCGTGTTATGGTTAGAAAAATTTCTGAAAAACTTTACCGGTACTATCGTTTTTATTAGTCACGATAGGGCATTTATTCGCGCGATGGCAACACGTATTGTTGATTTAGATCGAGGACAACTTAAAAGCTACCCAGGTAATTACGATGAATACATTGAACAAAAACAGCACGATTTACAGGTAGAAGAGCAACAAAATGCTTTGTTTGATAAACGTCTTGCCGAAGAAGAAGTGTGGATACGTCAAGGCATTAAAGCACGTCGTACCCGTAATGAAGGTCGGGTGCGTTCTTTAGAAAAATTACGTGAAGTACGCCAACAACGACGTGAAGTTAAAAACCAAGGTGACGTTAAAATTACGGAAGGCGATCGTTCTGGTAAATTAGTTTTTGAGGCTGAAAATTTATCAATAGCGTTTGAAGATGGCGCAGGTAATAATAACACCATTATAAAAAATCTTGATTTATTAATAACACGCGGCGATCGTTTAGCATTAATTGGTGGTAATGGTACGGGTAAATCAACGTTACTTAAATTATTAATGGAACAATATCAGCCAACGTCAGGTAAAATGCGTGTGGGGGTTAATTTAGAAATAGCCTATTTTGATCAACACCGTGATCAACTCGATTTAGATATGACGGTACAAGACAGTGTGGCTGAAGGTAAACAAGAAGTCACCATTAATGGTCGAACTCGTCATGTATTAGGCTACTTGCAAGACTTTTTGTTTAGCCCTAAACGCGCGCGTACACCGATCAGGGCGTTATCAGGTGGTGAAAAAAATCGTTTATTATTAGCGCGATTGTTTTTACGTCCTAGTAATTTATTAATTCTTGATGAACCTACCAATGATCTCGATATTGAAACACTAGAATTATTAGAAGAAGTTGTCGCTAATTATGCTGGCACTGTTATTGTGGTAAGCCATGACCGTGATTTTGTAAATAATACCGTTAATAGCTGTTTATATTTTGAAGGTTCTGGCAGTATTAACCAAATAGTTGGTGGTTATGATGATGTGGATGCTTATCTTGCGTTAAAAGCACAGCAACAACAAATAGCAAAAGAGCAAGATGAAGCTATTCGTCAACAATATGAAGTAAAAGAAAATAATTTTGAAAAGGTAAGTAAAGAAGCAACAACGAAAAAATTATCATATAAAGACCGTCGAGAGCTTGAAGCTTTGCCTGAACAAATAGATAATTTAGATAATTCAATTAATGAGTTACAAGAGCAAGTTAATAGTGCTGATTTTTTTAATCAACCATCTGAAAAAACAGCTGCTATATTGAACCAGTTACAAGAATTAGAGTCCAAACTCGAAGCTGCTTATTCAAGATGGCAAGAATTAGACGATTTTTAAGCGTATTTTAGTGTTTTTATTGTCATTTATTATTAATAATAAATGCGTTGATTAAAATAGAAAATCAACAAAAAAAAAGACATAAATAAAATATATAAAAAGTACATAAATAAAGAGCACCGTTGTAAATGAACAAATTTTTAAAATCAGTAATCGCCTTAGGGGTTGCAAGCAGTATTCTTAGCTTTACTAGCCAAGGAGCAACATATCAAGTTGTAGATACAAATAGTGTTACAGGTTATAAATATACAAAATCAAAAGGGCTTAATGCCGAAGGTTCGATGGCTATTGCCGCGAGTGGCCGTTACAATTTCCCTATTCAGTTTAATTTGTTAACCGAAAGTGATTTTCAAGCCATTGAAAAATTAGCAGCACTTTCTAACGAAGCAAATACGCTGTTAAATTATATTGAAGATAGCGTAGCCCTACGAGCAGGAACGCCAACAGGAAATGATTTGGCATGGGTCGTTATATATTTACAAGAAAACAAGCAAGTCAATAATAGTCTTTATCAAAAGCTTGGTAATAATGGTGTGTTTCTGAATCAAAATGGTATCAATACTAAGATTACTGTTTTTGATCAAGCATTACCTAATGGTGATTTGTCAAAATCGACGAATGATTTTACTTACGGTATTACGTCTGATAATTGGTTATATGGTCGTGCTTCTGCTCCATATTTACCCCATATTTTTACGGATAGTAAAGGTAACGAATTAACCTACTGGACCCGTGAATTTAGCAGTCGAGGTTTTTTAGCTTTAGATAATGGCAATACTATAAAAAGTATAATACCACCCGAAAATAATTATGGTGGTGAGTCAGGTGTCTTAAAAATTAATGATAATCATGTTGGTGTTGGTTATGTAAGTACCAGTATTAAACAAAATGTTGTTGATTTTATCTTGAATACCTCTGGTGGTTGTGCTGATCCTGAGGTATTAAAAAATATAACGTTTGCCGCTTGTGTCGAACAAGCAAAACAATCAGCAATCGCTGGTGCTTATTCGTTAGAAGCCGCTAAATTCACTTTTGATGAACAAGGGAATGTGACTAACACTGAGTTATTAGGAAATTTAGTTACTCCTAATGTAGATGATACGCGCGTTTTTAAAAGCTATGCACAAGCCATTAATAATTATGGTGTTGCCGTTGGTTATGCAATGGGGTGGACTAAAAATGATGTTACCGAGCCAACCACAAATCAGAGCAGAAATTCATATGCGGTAATGTATAAAGACGGTAAAGCTATTTCATTTACTAAAACGCCAGAGAAAGAATTTGATTCTCGTGCTTTTGATATTAATGATGCCGGTATTGCCGTTGGTCATGTCACTAAATCTATTAATGGCAGCCTTCGTACTAAATTTTATTATGTCGATACCAATAATCCAGAACTAAATCTTGTTTTTCCAAAAGATTTTTTTACTAGCTCAGCAAGTACTGCTAGTGCAATTAACGAACAAGGGCTCATTGTTGGGCAGGGTCAAGTTGAAACGCATAGCGATAGTAGTACTAACCCTAACCCTCGTCGTCGACATGCTTTTTTATATGATATGAATAGTGATAAATTTACTGATTTAAATAGTTTTTTAAGCTGCAATTCAGGCTATACCATTATTAGTGCAAGTGATATTAATGAAAATAATGAAATATCAGCAACTGCAGTCGTTAAAGTAGATCGCCGAGATGCTTACGGGAAATTAGTTAAGGATAGTAATGGTAATCAATTAAGTGAAGATGTTTTTAGAGCGGTTAAATTAAAGCCTATTGCTGGTGAAGTAGAAGATTGCATCAAAGTTAAAGAGAAAATAAAGCGTAATGGGGCTGGGTTTGGTTTGTTTTCTTTATTACTTCTGCCTTTAGTTATGATCAGACGATATAAAAAATAAGCAATTAATAAAATTAGAGAGCAAGGGCGCTAAGTATTATTTTAATATATTTAGCGCTTTTTTATTAGTGTTTTTTTATTACCCTAAGGTACCAAATATTTTATCACCAGCATCACCTAAGCCAGGTAAAATATAACCTTGCTCATTTAAACGCTCATCAATCGCGGCAAAATATAAATCAACATCACTGTGTGCTTGTTCTATTACTTTTATTCCTTCTGGGGCTGCAACTAAAAATAAGCCAATAATCTTTTGTGCTCCTGCTTTTTTAAGCATCTCTATAGTAGCTTTAAGCGTGCCGCCTGTTGCCAGCATAGGATCAATAATAATCGCTGTGCGTTCATCAATATCGGTTAAAATATTTTCATAGTAGGTTTCTGGCTCTAGCGTTTCTTCATTACGCTTTAAACCAACCACAGACACTTTTGCGCAAGGTAATACTTGCATGGCACCCGTTAACATACCTAAACCAGCACGCAAAATAGGTACTAAAGTTGGTTGCTTTTGAGCCATAGCTTGCACTTCAACATCACCAGACCAACATTCAATGGTTTTATTGACCGTTGGTAATTTAGCCGTTGCTTGATAGGTGAGTAACATAGTGACTTCTGCTACTAGGTCACGAAAATCTTTAACGGTAATATCTTTGGCTCGCATTAAGCCCATTTTATGAGCAATTAATGGGTGTTTTACTTCGAAAATCGCCATCTACTTTCCTTATTTTGTCGTGTTTATTGTAAGTCGTAGCTTGCTGCTTGCCACGACAATTTATGGTGTTAATCCCACACTAACTCTTTAAAGTGAATTCTACACATTGATTCGTACTTTTCATTACCACCAACATCGACTTGTGCACCTTGTTTTACTGCGTTGCCATTACTATCAAAACGCACCACAAAGTTTGCTTTTCGCCCACAATGGCAGACTGTTTTTAATTCAATTAATTTATCAGCCCATGCTAATAAATACTGACTGCCGATAAAAGGTTCACCTTGAAAATCGGTACGAATACCATAAGTTAAAACAGGGATATTAAGATCATCAACAATGCTTGTAAGCTGCTTTACTTGCTTTTTAGTTAAAAACTGTGCTTCATCTATTAATAAACAGTCAATATTGCCATCATTTTTAATTGCGTTGAGCTGCTGAGTTTGCAGCTGTTGAAAAAGATCCGTTTCAGCCGTAAACAATTCGGCTTTTGCAGATATACCTAAACGAGAGCTCACTTTTCCTAAACCATAGCGGTTATCAAGCGCAGCGGTATAAATTAACGTACTCATACCTCGTTCACTATAATTATAAGCCGATTGTAATAACGTGGTTGATTTGCCTGCGTTCATTGCAGAATAGTAAAAATAAAGTTGTGCCATAGTGTGTATTTAATTTTTTATTTAGTTTTTATTTATTAGTTTTAGATACTAAAACAAGTTCACTATGACTGCTTGTTTGTTATCTAGGCGTAAATCAGGATCTTTGCTTTATATTCTTTGTTAACATCAACTTGGATAACTTAAAAATAAACTCCTTGTTGTATGACTACCAAGGAGCTTGTTTATAAATTTAGTGTAAATGATCAAGCACCATAGGGCACCCAAATATTTTTGATTTCAACACAGTTTCGCAAAAACAGTTCACTTTGCGCTTGTTCATTGTTATACCAATCAAACACCTTACCGTTATTAACCCAAGTACGTTTCATGGTAGCAGCGGCTTCAAATTCAACTTGTTTACTACCTTCAATTGTCCCCCAGTACCAAAAACCTTCAATATCATAATGTTTAGCTAGTGTATCGGTTAAGCCGTCACGATCGCCCGTGATAATATTAATAACACCAGCAGGTAAATCTGAAGTGTTTAATACTTGATAAAAATCAGTGGCAAGTAGGGCGCTTTGTTCACTCGGCACAAAAATAACACGATTACCTAGCGCAATGGCGGGCATAATGGTGGATATCATGCCAATAAAGCCTGCTTCTTCTGGCGCAACAATGGCAATATTACCCATGGCTTCTTTCATTGCTAAACTGACGGCGCGTGTTGGTACTTGATGAATTTGACCGTCGTATTTATCACACCATGCTGCCCACGTAAAAATACGGCTAATGGCTAAATTAAATTCAAGCTCAGCGTCTTTGGCATTTTTACCGGTTAATTGGCTAATACGTTGACAAAATTCAGCTTGGCGCGCGCTTAGGTTCTCGGCAATAAAATAGAGTACTTGGGCACGATTATGACCACTAGTATTCGTCCAACCAGTGGCTTTATTAGCAGCCTCTACCGCATTACGTATATCTTTTCGGCTGCCATCTGGCACTTCTGCTATTTGTACACCGTTAGCATCATATACAGGTAAGCTGTAACCACTGTCAGGGCGAACTTGTTTACCGCCAATATAAAGCTTGGCTGTACTATCTATACTTTGCGTACTCGCTGTTTTATTTTTACTTACTGCTTTGCTTATTGTTTTATTCTTAGTGGGAGATATTGTCGATAATTGACTTTGCCAGCTTTCTTTTACATATTCGTATAAGCCTTCTTTACCGCCTTCGCGACCAAAACCTGACTCACGATAACCACCAAAACCAGCAGCAGCATCAAACATATTAGTGCAATTTACCCATACCACACCTGCTTTTACTTGTGGTGCGATATCAAGGGCAAGATTAATGTTTTCTGACCAAATACTTGCCGCTAAACCATAGCGTGAGTTGTTGGCTATTTGCACAGCTTCTTTTGGTGTTCTAAAGGTCATGGCGACTAATATCGGGCCAAAAATCTCTTGTTGTGCAACGGTTGACGCGGGTTCTACATCGGTTAATAAGGTTGGTGGATAAAAGCAGCCATTTTCAGGAAGCTCAGCGCCGCATTGATAAAGTGAAGCGCCATCATCAATACCCATTTGAACCATTTTTTTGATGGTAGTTAATTGGCTTTGATCAATTACTGCCCCCATATCAACATTTTTGTCTAATGAATCGCCAATCACTAATTTATCCATACGTGCTTTTAATTTGGCAATAAATTTATCATTGATAGATTCCTGTACTAAAAGACGAGAACCTGCACAACAGACTTGACCTTGGTTAAACCAAATAGCGTCAACAACCCCTTCAACGACACTGTCTAAATCGGCATCTTCAAACACCATAAAGGCTGATTTTCCGCCTAGCTCTAATGATAATTTTTTACCTGTGCCAGCGGTTGCTTGACGAATAAGGCGACCAACTGCCGTTGAACCAGTAAAGGCTATTTTGGCAATATCTTGGTGTTCAACAATGGCTTGACCTGCTTTGCCATCACCTAACACCAAATTAAACACCCCTTTAGGTAAGCCTATTTCATCACACACTTGTGCAAATAAAACAGCGGTTGCCGAGGTGAATTCAGCAGGTTTTAATACGATAGTGTTACCCATAGCTAAGGCAGGTGCTACTTTCCAAGCAAGCATTAATAACGGAAAATTCCAGGGAATAATTTGTCCAACCACACCCAAAGGCTCTGCGTTTGGAAGTTCGCTATCCATTAATTGTGCCCAGCCAGCATGATGGTAAAAGTGACGAGCAACGAGTGGAATATCAATGTCGCGTGATTCACGAATGGGCTTGCCATTATCTAGCGTTTCTAATACTGAAAACAAGCGGCTATGCTTTTGAATTTGACGGGCGAGGGCGTATAAATATTTAGCGCGCTGATGACCACCTAACGCATACCAAGCTTTTTGTGCTTTTTGTGCTGCTTTTACTGCCATATCAACATCTGCAACATTACCATCAGCCACTTGTGCTAAGGTTTCATTGTTTACTGGGTTTTTAGAGGCAAAATACTTGTTATCACTTGGGCTTTGCCATTGACCATTAATGTAATGCTCAAAACTGTTATTTTTGTGTTGTAACCATGCTTTGGCTACGCTTGAGTTTTCAGGTGCTGTGCCGTAATCCATGGTGTTAAATATCTCTTTAATTGACATAATGAAATTCTCTGTTAATAAATTAGAAGATTGCTTAAGGCTAGTTTTATTAATGCGTTAGCTAGCTCATTGCATGGCGGTAACTCGCGGAATAACTGCCCGTTAAGTGATGCTCTAATTGACGTTCAATATCTCCTAATAAGCTACTCGCGCCAAAACGGAATAACTCAGGCGTTAGCCAATCGTTTCCTAACTCTTCTTTCATTAAAATCATGTATTCAATCGCTTGTTTAGCCGTTTGAATACCACCAGCAGGTTTATAACCAATTTTATAACCTGTTAACTCAAAATACTCGCGGATAGCACGTACCATGACTAAACTAAACTCTAATGTAGCATTAACCGATTCTTTGCCCGTACTGGTTTTAATAAAATCTGCTCCAGCCATCATACAAACCCAACTGGCTTTGGCTACATTGGTTAAGGTAGCTAGTTCGCCAGTGGCTAAAATAGTTTTTAAGTGTGCATCTTTACAAGCTTTTCGATAAGCTTTTACTTCATCATAAATAGCTTGCCAGTCACCCGTTAATACTTTTTCACGACTAATAACAATATCTATTTCTTTAGCACCAGATGCAACAGAGGCTTCTATTTCACTCAGTTTTATATTTAACGGTGTTTGCCCTGCGGGAAAGCCTGTTGATACCGCAGCAACGGGAATGCCTGTGTTTTTTAAGGATTCAACGGCAGTGGTGATCATGTTGTGATAAACACAAACAGCACCTGTTGTGATGTTTAAGTCTTCAACATTAAGGGCTTGTATAATGTCTTGGCGAACAGGGTGTTTGGCTTTTTGGCAAAGACGTTTAACTTTTCCTGGGGTGTCGTCGCCTGCAAGGGTAGTTAAATCAATAAAGGTTATTGCTTTAAGTAACCATGCGGCTTGATGGTGTTTTTTAACACTTCGGCGTTTACCTAATGTTGCCGCGCGTCTTTCAACCGCACTGCGATTTATGTTGATGTGAGTAAATAAGCTTGGGGTGAAATCCATGCCTGGGTTTCGTTCAATATGTGTTGATTTTACTTTGTTATCTTGGCTCATAAAGCACCTTCTTAAAAACTGTTTTTTATACTCGCTGTCACGGTTAGATTGTAGTATCTAGAGCAGCGAATATGAATTAAGATTAAATAAAATATGATCATCAATTTCTTTTTATAAAAAGAAGCCTTAATGTTCAAGTTCGATTGTTATCTAGTTAATTCACATAAAAAGTACCAATTTTGCACCCTTAACTAATTAAGGGTGCAGTGCGTTAAATTTTAAAACCAATTTTCAAAACAAGTATAGCGGTTATATTTTTCAACGTTTTATTTTCTATCCGTTATTTTTAACTCGTTTCAGTCTCTTAAGCTTATAGATCTTAAAATAAATTCAAGAAGACAAACGTTAGCTTGAATAACACCGTCATGTATTCATTTAAAGATTAAAAAATACCCCAGCAATGGCGGCACTCATTAAGTTAGCTAATGTTGCGGCTAATACGGCGTGTAAGCCTAATTTTGCAATGTCATGACGGCGATTAGGAGCCATAGAACCTAAGCCCCCTAATAAAATGGCAATAGAAGAAAGGTTTGCAAAACCACATAAAGCAAAAGTAATGATAACTTGTGTTGATGCAGATAAGGTATCTCTTACTTCAACAAAATTAACATAAGCAACAAACTCATTCACCACTAGTTTTTGCCCAATAAAACTACCCGCTTGTAACATTTCACTACTAGGTACTCCGATGATCCAAGCAAGTGGTGCAAAAATGTAACCTAACATCCATTCTAGGGTAATACCTTCAAGACCAAACCAGCCAGTAATACCACCTAATAATGTATTAATTAAAGCAATCAAACCAATAAAGGCTAGTAACATAGCACCAACATTGGCGGCAAGCATTAAACCTGATGAAGCGCCTGAGGCGGCAGCATCAATGACATTAGCCGATTTTTCTTCATCACTATCAAAGGAAACTTGTTCTTGTTCTTCTTCAATATTAGTGGTTTCAGGAATAATGAGCTTAGCCATTAATAAACCACCTGGAGCGGCCATAAAAGAGGCGGCAATTAAGTATTTTAGTTCAACCCCTAACCCCGCGTAACCTGCTAATATTGACCCTGCTACAGAAGCTAAACCACCTACCATAACGGCGAATAATTCTGACTGACTCATTTTACTAATGTAAGGTTTAATAATTAAAGGCGCTTCGGTTTGACCAACAAAAATATTCGCGGTAGCCGATAATGATTCGGGTTTACTGGTATGCAATAATTTTTGCATACCGCCACCAATAATTTTTACCACCCATTGCATTATGCCTAAATAATAAAGCACAGCAATAAGTGATGAAAAAAAGATAATAACGGGTAAAACGCGTATTGCGAACACAAAACCAACACCATTGCCAAACATTGCATCAGTGCCTAAGCCACCAAATAAAAAGTTAATACCTGCTTGCGCGCTGTCAATAACCCCTTGTACACCATTAGAAATGGAAGTCAAAACATCTTTACCAAAAGGAATATAAAGTACAAATCCAGCTAAAGATATTTGTAACAAAAAGGCAAGTGATATTGTGCGCCAGTTAATGTTTTTGCGGTGCTTTGAAAAAGCAAAAGCGATTGCTAATAAAGCAAAAATACCAAGTACACTATGTAGTGTATTTAAATTCATATAAACCTCTTTATTCTTTTTATTTGGCTAGTATTGTCATGATAAAAATATTGCTATTGTACTATTTGTCTGATTTTAGCTTTTAATACTTCAATAGCCATACGATTTTTACCACCTTGGGTAATAATAATATCGGCATACGCTTTAGAGGGTTCAATATATTGATAATACATAGGGCGTACAGTTTCCATGTATTGTTGGGTTATTGACTCTAAACTACGTTCACGTTCAATCATGTCGCGCTTAATGCGCCTTAACAAACAGACATCTAAGGGGATATCCATAAAAATTTTAATATCGAATAAATTACGCAATTCTTTATCTTCAAGTAACAATATGCCTTCAACTAAAATTACTTTTGCTGGAGATAAGGTATTTGTTTCGGCTAATCGGGTATGACTAGTGTAAGAATAGCTAGGCACTTGAACTGAATTTTGTTGACTAAGATCGGTTAAATGTGAGGCCAATAATTCATGTTCAAAAGCAGCAGGGTGATCATAATTAATAAGACTGCGTTGTTCTAATGAGAGATGATCTTGAGAACGGTAATAGCAATCTTCTTTTATAATTGCGATATTATTATCACCTAACTCAGGTAATAATTCTTCATAAATGGTTTGGGCAAATAAGGATTTTCCTGATGCTGAAGCACCAACAATAGCAATTATTGTTTGTTTGTTTTTAGGCATTATATTTATATTGTCTATTTTAAGAGTGTGTCAATTATTAACTCACCTGAATTCAGGTTTATTTTTTTGTAAAACTAATTTGTAAAACTAACTTACCAAAAAAAGCGAATAATGATAAGGTATCACAAGTTGACCAATTGGTCATGTTTCTTTTTTTGTTATAATAACATAAGAAACGGTATTTTTAGTCGAAAAATTAGGTGAATTAACATGGCAAGAGCAATTATATTAGTATTAGACAGTTTTGGTATTGGTGAAGCCCCTGATGCTGCTGATTTTAATGATGTAGGTGCGAATACTTTTTTACATATTGCTGAAACTTATTTAAGTCAAAAGAAACAAAAAATTAATTTGCCTAATTTAGCTGCACTGGGTTTAGTGGCTGCGTGTGAACAAGCTAGCAATTGTGTTGTTCCATATACAGGGAGTAAACCAGAAAAGGGCGCTTATAGCTATGCGGCTGAAATAAGCTCTGGTAAAGATACGCCGAGTGGACACTGGGAAATGATGGGCGTTCCTGTGTTGTTTGATTGGGGATATTTTACCAATAAGACGAAAAGTTTTGATGATGCATTGATTGCTGCCATTAATAAGGCAAGTGGTTTTTCGGGTATGTTAGCTAATTGTCATGGTTCAGGTACCGATATTATTAATCAATATGCGGCAGAGCATATCAGTAGTGGTTTACCCATTTGTTATACTTCTGCTGATAGTGTTTTTCAGGTAGCAGCACACGAAGAGCATTTTGGCTTAGATAATCTTTATAACTATTGTGAAATAGTACGTACTTTATTAAGCGAGCTTGATTTCAATATAGGTCGAGTTATAGCTCGTCCATTTATTGGTAATGAAAAAGAAGGTTACACAAGAACGGGCAACCGTCGTGATTATTCAGTATTACCGCCAGCGCCAACGGTATTAGATAAATTAACCACAGCGGGTGGTAAAGTGATCAGTGTTGGTAAAATTGCTGATATATTTGCTCATCAAGGTATTAGTAGTAAAACTAAAGCAACAGGTATTGATGCTTTGCTTGATGCAACACTCGCACACCTTAAAACCGAACCAGATAATAGCTTGATTTTTACCAATTTAGTTAATTTTGATCAAGATTTTGGCCATCGTCGTGATCCTATTGGTTATGCACAGGCACTAGAATTGTTTGATCAACGTTTACCTGAGGTTTACGCACAAATGCGTGACGATGATATCTTATTTTTAATTGCCGATCATGGTTGTGATCCTACTTGGCATGGTAGCGATCATACTCGTGAATATGTTCCACTTTTAACTTACCATCATAATATTAAATCAATAAATTTAGGTGAACGTAATACTTTTGCCGATTTAGGGCAAACATTAACACAATTATTTAAACTTGAACCTATGGACTATGGCACTAGCTTTTTAAATGAACTTAGCTTTTAGGAGTATTACTTAATAAACTTAATGCTATTAAATAGGTGTTTTGTTTTCTTTTTGTAGATAAAAAGAAAACCACTTGTGCTCAAAATGTTTTTTCTTTGAAATTACAAGGGTAAAAATTGATTATTGTTGGCATATATGCCAACATTTCCTCCCGATACGTGAATAATAAAAATATAGATAAGTCTGCTATGCTTTATAGCAATAAAAATAGACTTACGTTTTTACGCAATGAACTTTCACTCTCGGGAGAACTCCATGAAAATATTTAAAAAAGCATCACTTGCTTGTTGTGTTAATTTAGCACTATTTGCAAGCGGTGTTAGTGTGTCTGCATTGGCGAATGCAGAAGAAGCACAAGTACAAAAGCAAAATAAAACCTCTGGTTTAGAGGTTATCCAAGTAACTGCTCGTAAACGTACCGAAAACGTTCAAGATGTACCCATTTCAGTTTCAGCATTAACGTCTGAAAATTTAGATGTATTAGGATCTTCGGGGATGGATGTCCGCTCGCTTTCTGCACGTGTACCTAGTTTGTTAATCGAATCTTCTTTTGGTCGTACTTTTCCTCGCTTTTATATTCGCGGTTTAGGTAACACTGACTTTGATTTACTTGCCTCACAACCTGTCTCTTTAGTTTACGATGATGTTGTTCTTGAAAATGCCTTAACGAAAGGTATGCCAATGTTTGACATTGAACGTGTCGAAGTTTTACGTGGCCCACAAGGTACACTCTTTGGTCGTAATACCACTGCAGGTATTATTAAAGTTCAATCAAAAAAACCGACAGAAGATTTTGATGCTAGTGTATCGGGGTCTTATGGTAGCTTTGGCTCAACTGATTTACGTTTGGCTGTAGGTGGCGGTTTAACCGATACTTTATCAGCACGCGTAGCAATATTACAACAAGATAGAGACGATTGGATTGATAATAAAGCGCCAGGATTTGAAAAAAACAACCAATTAGGTGGTTATAGTGAATCAGCAGGTCGTGTACAGCTATTATGGGAACCAAACGATAAATTTAATGCTTTATTTAATTATAACTATCGCCATGCAGATGCCGATTCTCGTGTGTTTCGCGCTAATATTATTAAAAAAGGTAGTAATGATTTAGTTGATAATTTTGATCGTTCTGTCGTTTATCAAGATGCCGCCGTTCGTAATAAACAAACGGTTGATATGAAAGGAGCAAGCCTTAAAATTAATTATGACTTTGGTGATTATACCTTAACCACGGTAAGTGGCTACGAGTCAGCAAATATTTTTTCTGTGGGTGATATTGATGGTGGTTATGGGTGTGGATTTTGTGGTTTAGATAACGGTCCTGGCTTTATTCCATTTCCTTCTGAAACGGGCGCTAAAATGCCTTATCATAGCCAAATAACACAAGAATTACGTGTAGCTACCAATGATCTAGGTGCCGTAGATTATCAATTTGGTTTCTTCTATTTTGATGAAGATTTAAGTATTAACAACTTGAGCTTTGATACTTTAAATAATGGTATTCAAAATGGCATTGCTGTACAAAATATGCACACTAAAGCTTGGGCAGTATTTGGTTCTGTAGATTATGAGTTATCAGATAAAACAAATGTTACGGGTGGTTTACGTTATAGTCATGATAAACGTAATTGGGATGGAACATTAATACAATCACCATTTGGTTTACCTAGTTTTAGCGAAACTAAAGACGTAAGTGACGGACAAGTTAGTGGCGATTTAAGTGTTAACTATAAATGGACTGATGACACAAATTTATATGCGCGTTTGGCCCGTGGTTATCGCGCACCAAGTATTCAAGGTCGCAGTTTATTGTTTTCAGAAAGTGCAACCAGCGCCAATTCTGAAACAGTAACATCAATTGAATCAGGCTTTAAAGCGACATTAATGGATAATATGGCCCGTTTAAATGGCGATGTTTTCTACTATGTTGTAGATAATCAGCAATTAACAGCAGTTGGTGGAACGAGTAATGTTTCCCGGTTACTCAATGCTGATAAAGCGGTTGGTTACGGTTTTGAACTTGATGGTGAAGCATTATTAACAGACAATTTATTAGTCACTGCAGGGTTAAGTTATAATCATACCGAATTACAAGATAATACTATTTCAGTAAATGGTTGTGGTCTTGGTGGTACAATTTGTACAATTACTAATCCTATTAATGCTGATGGCAAAGTTATGATTGATGGTAATCCATTACCACAAGCACCTAAATGGATTTCTAACTTTACGGCACGTTGGTCACATGAAATGGGTGATGGAGAAATTTTTGTTTATACAGATTGGGCATATCGTAGTGAAGTCAATTTCTTTTTATATGAATCAAAAGAATTTACGGGTAGTCCATTGTTAGAAGGTGGTATTCGAGTTGGCTATACATGGGATGGAGATGATGCTGAATATGAAATAGCTGCTTTTGGCCGTAATATTACTAACGAAAAGAAATTAACAGGTGCGATTGACTTTAATAACTTAACTGGCTATGTAAATGAGCCTCGCTTTTGGGGAATAGAATTTAAAGCTAATTTCTTTTAATCTATTACTTAAGGCATAAAAAAGATCAGCATTTGCTGATCTTTTTTTTGTCTTTACTGATTTTAAATGGGCTTAAAAATAACTTAATAAAAAGCTTATAAAAGGCTTTCTAGCGTTAATATCATCATATCTTTAAAGGTATTTTCACGTTCGTCGGCGCTGGTTTGTTCGCCTGTTTTAATATGATCGCTCACCGTTAATACGGTTAATGCTTTTTTACCATATTCCGCTGCAACACCGTATAAACCAGCAGCTTCCATTTCTACGGCCAAAATACCGTGATTTTCCATTTTGGTAAACATTTCGGGTTGTGGAGTGTAAAATAAATCAGCAGTAAAAATATTGCCAATATGAATGGGCATAGTTAATTTTTTCGCGGTATGTACCACATTATGCAATAAGCCAAAATCTGCACAAGCTGCAAAGTCGCAGTTATTAAAGCGCATTCTATTAACGTTAGAATCGGTACTTGCTGCCATACCAACGACAATGTCACGTACTTTTATATCATCACGTACCGCGCCACAAGAGCCAATACGAATAATATTTTCTACGCCGTAGTCTTTGTATAATTCAGTAGCATAAATAGAAATTGAAGGAATTCCCATACCTGAAGCCATTACTGAAACTCGTTTACCTTTATAGGTTCCAGTATAACCTAAAATATTTCTTACACGTGTTACACATTTTGCATCGTCTAAAAAATTTTCGGCAATAAATTTTGCGCGAAGAGGGTCGCCGGGCATTAATACTGTTTCTGCGAAGTCGCCTTGTGCGGCTTCAATATGTGGAGTTGCCATTGTGCATCCTTAAAAGTGAATAATTCAGTAAGTTTCTAGCCAATTTTGCATCTAAAATTACTAGCAAGGATATTTTACTGAAAATTATAAAGTATAAATTAAGCGACTATATTAATTTAGTGTTGTGGTAATTTCAAATCTATCAAGGTAAAAAACTAACCTTTTGGTCAACTAATGTTTTAATTTTTAGACTAAACTCAGTTTATTTATAAATTAAGGCAATTAGTGATGGTATTGTCAGTTTATCACTGATAAATTTAATGTGGGTTAACCATATAGGCGTCTAGACGTAAATAAAATCTAAACGTAAACATAGGTAGATGATTAATAGCAAAATATAGATTGCAGAAGTAAAGAGAAAAGTGATGACTTACCAAACTGATGATGTACGCATAAATAAAATAAAAGATTTATTACCACCAATCGCGCTATTAGAGCGATTTCCTGCTTCAGAAAAAGCAACAAAATCGGTTTTTAATGGGCGACAAGCGATTGCTGATATTTTAGCAAACCGCAATGACCGTTTACTTGTTGTTATTGGGCCTTGTTCTATTCATGATCCCAAGGCGGCGTTAGAGTATGGTGAAAAATTAGTAAAGTTACGTGAAAAATATAAAGAGTCTCTAGAAATTGTAATGAGAGTATATTTTGAAAAACCACGTACGACAGTTGGCTGGAAAGGGCTAATTAATGATCCTTATATGGATAATAGTTTTAAATTAAATGATGGTTTACGTATAGGTCGTAAGCTATTACTTGATTTAAACGAACTCGGTTTACCTACAGCTGGTGAGTTTTTAGATATGATCACACCTCAATATATGGCTGATGTTATGTGTTGGGGAGCGATTGGTGCTCGCACAACTGAATCGCAAGTGCATCGTGAATTAGCCTCTGGCTTGTCTTGTCCCGTAGGTTTTAAAAATGGTACAGATGGTACTGTAAAAGTTGCAATAGACGCGATTGGTTCTGCCGCTGCATCCCATCATTTTTTATCAGTAACTAAGTTTGGTCATGCGGCAATTGTTGAAACAACAGGGAATAAAGATTGCCATATTATTTTACGCGGTGGTAAAACCACTAACTTTGATGCCGACAGTGTAAAAGTGGTTACTGATGAGCTAAATAATGTTGGTTTAAACGACAAAATAATGATCGACTTTAGTCATGCTAATAGTCAGAAAAAGTTTAAAAATCAGAGGTCAGTTTGTGATGATGTTTGCACACAAATAGCGCAAGGTAATAAACAAATTTTTGGTGTTATGGTTGAGTCTAATTTAGTAGAAGGTCGCCAAAATTTAGTTAATACTAAAGCTGAAGTTTATGGTCAAAGTATTACTGATGCTTGTATTGGTTGGCAGGATACTAAATCTTTATTAGTTCAGTTAAATGATGCGGTAGCAACCCGTAACAAATAAAAATAAGGCGCTAGTAAGCGCCTTATTTATTTTAAAGTATAGAAAAAAACAGCAAATTTTAAAAAGGATCTTTTAATATTTTATCTATATACCAGTCACCATTTTTTTGGATAAGTGCAAGGCGTTTAATATCTTTGATACGTTCATTTTGATAGGTGCCATCAAAATAAACCGTAATAGTGGCTTTATTTTTAAATAGCTGTCTTACTTTTACACCGGTATCTTCTGTTTTTATATCCACATGATCATAAGACATATTAAATAAGTGTCGAGCAACTGCATTAGCAGAGCGGTAATGTAAAATTATTCGTGCAAGCTTAGGGCTACACACAGCCGCCGCTTTTTTTATGTCTTTATCATTATAAAGAGCAGAAAAAAAAGACACTGATATTTGTTCTGGATTTTCGCTCGTATCAATTTCTTTTTCATTATCAGTACAAGCACTAAGCAAGGCCAGCATTAGGGTTAAAATAACTATATTTATTAACTTCATCGGAAATTTAAAAATTAAAGGTAAGATATTAATATCCTAGCATTAATGAATAAAATGACAATCTTTGTTGTGTATTTATTTGTGTATTTATTGGTATTAAGGCGTAAATTGACTTTTACTTTTTATAAAAAGCCAACGATAAAAAAAGGCAGAAAATTCTGCCTTTAATTTATTTGTATTTTTTGAATTCATCCCTTTTTATTGAACTAATTCATCATCACTAAATGTTTCTGTAAATAATGGGCTTGATAAATAACGCTCTGCTGAACTTGGTAAAATAACAACAATATTTTTATCGGCATTTTCAGGTAATTCAGCTAAACGTTTAGCGGCAACAACTGCAGCACCAGAAGAGATACCTGCAAGAATACCTTCTTCTTTCATTAAACGGTGTGCCATTGCCATAGCGTCATCATTTGAGACTAATTCAACCGCATCGATCATTGTTAAGTCTAAATTACCTGGAATAAAGCCAGCACCAATACCTTGAATTTTATGAGGACCTGGCTTTATTTCTTCACCATTACGAACTTGTGTTATAACAGGTGAGTCAACAGGTTCTACAGCAACTGTAGTGATCGCCTTACCTTGAGTGAGTTTAATATAGTGACTAGTACCTGTAATTGTGCCGCCAGTACCAACACCCGCAACAAAAATATCAACATTACCGTCAGTATCATTCCAAATTTCAGGTCCGGTTGTTTCTTCATGAATTTTAGGATTGGCAGGGTTATCAAATTGTCCTAACACTAAGTATTTTTCAGGGTTTGAATCTTTAATTTCATTGGCTTTATCAATAGCGCCTTTCATACCTTTAGCACCTTCGGTTAGCACAATATTTGCGCCTAAAGCCTTTAATAATTTACGACGCTCTAAGCTCATGGTGCTTGGCATGGTTAAGGTTAATTTATAACCGCGTGAGGCGGCAACAAAAGCAAGGGCAATACCTGTGTTACCACTGGTTGGCTCAACAAGTTCACGGTCTAAGTCAGCACCAATTAAACCTTTTTCTTCTGCATCCCAAATCATGCTAGCGCCAATACGACATTTAACGCTAAAACTGGGATTACGCGCTTCAATTTTTGCATAAACGTTGCCGTTTGTTACACGATTTAATTTTACTAACGGGGTATTACCGATAGTGGTTGAATTATCTGCATAAAGTTTTGACATGATTTTCCCCAACAACAACTATTTTGTACTTTTATTCATCGAATGATTAATAAAAATACAATTTAAACAATTGTTTTAATAAATTTAAAATACCCGTTAAGATTAGACCTTTATGATAGAAACAGAAGTGATATTTTGTTATAACTTATATACTATTTAGTTATAGAAAAATACTTGTCTAGTACAAAAACGGTACAAATTAGGAAACACCATGAATTCATTTTCAAGCACACAAAATTATATCGCCTCAAAAGAGCTACAACTTGCTGTAAATGCAGCAATTGCTTTAGAACGACCTTTACTGATTAAAGGTGAGCCAGGTACAGGTAAAACTATGCTTGCAGAAGAGCTAGCCGCAAGTCTTAATACCGAGTTAATTTCATGGCATATAAAATCAACCACTAAAGCACAGCAAGGTTTATATGAATATGATGCAGTGTCGCGTTTGCGTGATAGTCAGTTGGGTGACGATCGCGTACATGATATCGGCAATTATATTGTTAAAGGTAAGTTATGGCACGCTTTTACTGCGGATAAACGCCCCGTTTTATTAATTGATGAAATTGATAAGGCAGATATTGAGTTTCCTAACGATTTACTCTTAGAACTGGATAAAATGGAATTCTTTGTTTATGAAACGCAAGAAAAAATCGTGGCAAAACAAAGACCGATCATCATTATTACCTCTAATAATGAAAAAGAATTACCCGATGCTTTTTTAAGACGTTGCTTTTTTCATTATATAAACTTTCCCGAGAGTGCAGAAATGCAAGCGATTGTTGATGTTCATTTTCCTGATATTAAGAAAAACCTATTAGATGAAGCCCTCGCTTTATTTTTTGATTTGCGTGAGATAGCAAGATTAAAGAAAAAACCTTCTACATCTGAATTAATTGATTGGTTAAAGTTATTATTAGCGGATGATATTAATCCACAAATATTGTATGAAACTCGAGTGAATAAAGCGATCCCACCTTTACATGGTGCATTACTTAAAAATGAGCAAGACGTGAATTTATTTGAAAAACTTGCATTTTTACATAGATCAAATCGTTAAGGTAAAAATTAAATGCTTATTGATTTTTTCAGTAAAGTGCGCGAATACAAGGTGCCGTGTACCTTACGCGAATTACTCGACTTAATTCGCGCATTAGAACAACACGTAGTTTTTGCTAGTATTGATGATTTTTACGTACTTAGCCGTGCTATTTTGGTTAAAGATGAAGGTTATTTTGACAAATTTGATCGTGCTTTTGCTGATTATTTTAAAGGAATTAGTGAACAAGAATTAGATTTGTCAAAAATTCCTGAAGATTGGCTAACCAAACAACTTGAAAAACAACTTAGCGGTGAAGAACAAGCGAAAATTAAGGCGCTAGGTGGTTTTGATAAAATTATGGAAACGCTAGCCGAGCGTTTAAAAGAGCAGCAAAAGCGCCATCAAGGCGGTAATAAATGGATAGGTACAGGCGGTACTTCACCTTTTGGCGCTTACGGTTATAATCCTGAAGGCGTGAGAATAGGGCAAAATGAGTCTCGTCATCGCAAAGCGGTAAAAGTATGGGATAAACGGCAATTTAAAAATTTAGACAACCAAGTTGAAATTGGTACACGTAATATTAAGGTTGCACTACGAAAACTACGTCAATTTGCTCGCAGTGGTGCTAGCGAACAATTAGATTTAGATAATACCATTAAAGCAACAGCGAATAATGCGGGCTATCTTGATATTAAAATGCAGCCAGAGCGTCATAATGCCGTAAAAGTATTAATGCTCTTTGATGTGGGTGGATCAATGGATGATCATATTCAATTGTGTGAACAGTTGTTTTCTGCCGTACATACTGAATTTAAACACTTAGAGTTTTATTATTTTCATAATTGTATTTATGAAACCTTGTGGCAAGACAATGATAGACGACAACAGCAAGCGATTGATTTATTACAGGTGTTGCATACTTATAGCCGCGATTATAAGGTGATTTTTGTGGGTGATGCCACTATGGGACCTTATGAAATTACTTATCCTGGTGGCAGTGTCGAACATTGGAACCAAGAAGCTGGTAGTGTATGGTTAACAAGAGTATTAGAGCATTTTGATAAATGTATTTGGCTTAATCCTCAAGATGAAGCTCATTGGCAATATTATCCGTCTATTGGCATCATCAAACAATTAATGAATCATAAAATGTTTCCTTTAACGGTTGATGGTTTAACTCAAGGAATAAAAGCTTTACTCTAATATCAACTTTATTAATATTTTATATTATAGACTTATTAGTCATTGCACTATTAAGTGATGCGCCAGGAGAACTATTATCTGTAGTTATTGCTATGACACTCTATCGTTTAGGCAGTAAAAATAAACTTCAACAAAGTCAACACAAAGGAACTAAGCGCCGAGCTTTTTTACGCGTTTTAGGTGTCTTTATTGTTTTTATAACCCTTGTTGATATTTTACCCAAAGGTTTTTCTTACTTTGAGCAAGCACCTCGACATAGTGTTAAATCAACAAAAACTGCTGAAGACGAGGGCATTAAAGTGACTTCAGTAACTTCAGCGATTGCATTAACTGCCTTAGGCTATGGTATCAAATCATTAAGTGAAGATAGTCAATGTACCACTTATGAATGTTGGGCTAAAGAATTGGGCGATTTTTTTAATAAAGATTTACTTAACGATGATTTACCTTTCACCGATCAAGATATGAAAAAGCTGATCGGCCGAACGGTGTTAAAAACAACGTTGAATGAGCAACAAAAAAAGCAATTAACAGCACATTTATTTACTCAGTATGTTGCTAATAAAGCAGATCAAGTAGTAACTAATCCCATGACACCTAATACCGAGATTAAAAAAATAGCTAAGCAGACTAAGCAACCAGCAAATGCGGCGAGGGAATATTCGATCATTGCTTGGAGCAAAGGTATTATTAATGATTTAGGTCTAGGTTTTGGTTGGGCGGCTTTTTATTTTACTGTGTTAACTGCACTATGGGGTGGACAAACACTTGGCAAAAAAATTGTCGGTATTAAAGTCTTACAGCTAGATGGTACACCCTTAACTTTGTGAGATAGCTTTGGTCGTTATGGCGCAGGTATTGCCACCGGTTTATTAGGTTTTATACAAATATTTTGGGATGTTAATCGCCAAGCTATTCATGATATAATATCAGCGACTGTGGTTATTGATGTTAAAAAAGATACTTAGTCAAATTAGTATTAACTGGTATTAAACCATAAAAAAAGCTAGTGATTTTGGTCACTAACTTTTTTATTGATATTATGTTTTGTATGGATAGCTAATTTAAGGCATCCAAGCATAACTGATTTTACTAAAGAAAGTGCGTTGATCGCGTTTTAATCTAGACAAATCATCATCTTGATAATTACTATCTGAATATCCTAAGAAAAATACCGTTTGTGGATTTAGTTTATACGAATAAATTAGCTGTGTAGATAAACTACGATCTTTTTTAGAATAAAAGGTATTCGGATTATTATTTGGGTTTCGATTTACATCACTATAAACTATGTTTAGTCTTAAATAACTTTGTACGTCAAATTGATAAGAAGCACGTACATTAGTTAAATTGGCAATATAAACATTTTTATGGTCGGCATCAAGTTTACTGTAGGTATGATTTATATTAACTTCAAGATGATTGGTTAAATTAACAGAAAACCCGGGGGATAATTGGATAATATTACCTAATCTGTTATTACCAAAATCTATTTTATCGCCAATACGAGTGCTTACATTAACAGAAACTCTATTGGTTGGTTGAAAATCTGCATATAGATCAAAATAATTTTCATTAAATAAAGTTGTGTTATTTTTTATATTATAATTATTACTATCTTGGCGTAGTCCTACTCTATCAGTGATATGATAAGACGCATCAATGGTGGATAGCATTGGCCCATAAACAAGTACTGCAATGGTACTATCGCGTTCAAGTAACTCCCCATTTTCGTTGTTTTGAATATACCAACGACCACTAAGGTGTATTTCCTGCCAGCGAACATTGTCATTACCATAAAATATTCGGCTAACATTGAAGCTTTTTTTCTCAAAATCAGCTCTTGGCATAAAACCTAAATCCGCACGAAAGTTTTTACCTATTTTTTGATAACCGGCATCGGCTTGCCAATATTCAGAGTTATGTTTAAAGTCTATTTTAATCGCTTGATCATTAAAACTACCATCTTGATTTTTATCAATTAAATTATTTTGTTGGGTATCACTAGTCAATAATTGAATTAAGGCCAAATTAGAGTTGTTAAAACGATACTTACTATCAATACCTGTTACATAGTTATGGTAAGAGTCAGACTTACGTAAAGTACCAATAACACCAAAAGATAAATTATCATTTACGTTATAGCGATAGTTAGCGGCACCAGAATAACTTTTTTCATTTAATGATATTAAACGTGATTGCGTACTACTAGGCATAATAAAGTTAGTTTCTTTATCATTGGTTATAAATACACCATAGCTATGGTTTTTTTCTCTACTGGTCAGTTTTACACCAAAATCAGGGTCGGCAATATTACGGGTATAAACTAAATTATAATTACTGGCAAAATAATCTGAGTTTTCTAAGAAAAAGGCCCTTTTTTCATCATAATATAATGAAAAAGCAGTGTTTACATTTAATTGACCTGCGTCTGACTCTACTGTTGAAAAATCAGGATTTATGGTTGTATTTAATAATGTGTTTGGTGTTATACCCCAGCGTAAATCAATACCAGAATCAGTTTTGTTTTTACTGTGGTAACTATCATTACTATTGTAAATATCTCTACTATCATTACGACTAGCCACAGCAAAAGGAGTTAGTGTTATATTTTTACCAATTTCAGCATCTTTAAACCCCGTGATTTCGGGCATTTGACAAACCCAACAAGCATTATTTCTATCAATAGGCATATGCGAAATGCGTAAGCGCTCATCGCGAGGATATAGGCGTACTAATTCTATCGCCCATGTTTTATCATGTTTGCCTTGGACAAAATTTAAGGTGCTAAACGGGATAGCCATTTCAACTTGATAGCCGTGCTTGGTAATTTTACCGTAAGATTGCCAAATACCATCCCATAAATAGTTATTATCACCTGTGACTTCATTCTGAATGGAATCATTTTGTACCCCAAACGGGTTTACTAAAAAAGTGTAATTTAAACGACGGGAATTAAATGTATCAAGCTTTATACCCACCAAATCATCACCCCATTTAGTGTCCCGATCGCCTAAAAACCCAATGATTTTTTCAGGTTCAGGATCGTCAGCAATAAAAGAAATATAGAGGTATTTACCATTTTCAATGATTTTAGCGGTTGTTTTTACAGGGCTAGGCAAATTATTCCATGGATTATTAACAATATTAAGAGGAATTGTTAACGCTTGTTGCCATGCTTTATCACTTAAGTCTCCATCTATAATAATTGACTTTTTGCTATGTGGTATTATAAAGTTTTTAACAGTTAAGTTCGCTGAGTCATTAACTGGAATATTTACGGTTAATTGTTTTTTCGTGTCGCTACTAACGTTATTGTCATTTAGACTTTTTACGTTATTTGCGCAACTTAAATTGCTGAATGTTAAAGCAAAAATTGATATTACGCTGGCGCGAACAATATTTGCTTTTACAATGCTTTTCCTTAGGCAATGCATTTTTTCTCCCGTATTTTATTGTTTTTATAATTTGATGTATAAACAATAAAGTTTATTTTAAAGTTAATAAACTTCATTGTTGTTTAGGCGCATTTTGTCAAAAAAAAGAATATATTTCAATTGTTTATTTTGAAATAACAATCGGATAAATATTTATTTATGCGCTAAAGTAACTTTAATCTGAGCGGGTTTTATTCCCCGCCGCTTGCGGCGTTTGTAGGTTAAGCTTTAGCCTATTAAGTTGACGGCATAAATGCCGATCTACATTTACGTCATAATATACCCCTCTTCGCGAGTTTGGGCCTGAGCGAAAATCCTTAGCGCGGAGTAGTTAATTTTTAACTTAAAATCAATATGTTGATATTCATGGGAATTTGTTTAAAAAATAATTGCTCGAACCTAAAATATATCTATTGCATAATGTTGTTTTGCTTTAGCACACAAACCGAATAACTCATTATGCCATTTTCAATTTTAGATTTAATTGCGCTCTTTGTTTTTATTTTTTGCTGGATTGGTTATACCTATTTTGCTCGACACAAAGCCAAAACATCTGACTGTATTGCTCGTTGTTTGCATCAACACCGAATTTATTGGATGAATGAACTTATTAAAAGAGACTTTAGGGTAGGTGATACGGCATTATTAGCTAATTTAGAACGCAATATTGCTTTTTTTGCCTCTACAACCTTATTAATTTTGGCTGGTGTATTAACTTTATTTGGGCAAGTGGATAAATTAGAAGGGGTGGTTTCGTCTTTACATTTTGCGCTGAACCCCAATCATTTCGCAATTCAATTAAAATTAGCGTTATTAATATTAATTTTTGTTATGGCCTTTTTTTTATTTACATGGTCGATGCGCCAATATGGTTTTTTAAATGTAATGATAGGAGCTGCGCCTGTCGATTTAACCGGTGAAAATACTAATTTGAAAAAATATGCGATGCAAATGGCAATAGTGCAAGATCAAGCGGCGCATTCATATAATTATGGTTTACGTAGTTATTATTTCTCTTTGGCAGTTATTAGCTGGTTTATTCACCCAGCTATTTTTATTTTTGCGAGTGTTTTTGTTGTTTATACTTTATATAATCGAGAATTTAATTCAAAAACAGTACGAGCTATAACAGTAGGGCAAGCGTGTTTAAAAAAAGATGAATAAAGAACAAGTCGTTACGAAAAATTATGCGCATTATAGTGTACATGACTTTGATAATTTTGATTGTTTAAAATTATCAAAGGGCATTTACTTATCACTTTTGTTTGTTTTGCGTGGTTATATTGCTTGGATCATATCTATAACCAATATGCGAGATAAAACCGCGATTATTCAATGGTTATATCCCGAACCCTCATTGTTTTATTTAAGTTTAGTCTCAGGAGTGATCGGTTTATATCTTGTATTGGTAATAAGCTTGCGTAGACCAGATGCCGCCAATTGGGTGAAGGTAAGCTGGCGACATTATAAAAGTATTATTATGGTTGCTTTAGTTGTTGATTTAATGGTTGAGATATTTGGTTATTGGTATTGGCAACTGTTTTCGATAAATGCTTTAATTAGTCATGTGGTTATCGCAATAATAATCATGATTTTTACTTTGCGCAGCAAACGGGTTGCATTAAATATAGCCGAGTTTCCAGAAAAGCTACCAAAGCCATAATGGTAGCGTCTTAAATTTGAAAACAATAAAATATTTAGTTACGCGTTACCGTGTTTTAAGTGGTTTTATCCTTTATAACCAACATCTTCGAGTAAGTCAGAACTTTCAGCAGCTTGCCTTGCTAAGACATCACAACGTTCATTTTCAACATGACCCGAGTGGCCTTTTACCCAATTCCATTGGACATTGTGACGTTGGTTTTCTTGGTAAAGCTGTTTCCATAAGTCGACATTTTTCACATCTTGTCTGCTGGCTGTTTTCCAATTATTTTTTTGCCACTTAGTGATCCATTGAGTGATCCCTTGACGTACATATTGACTATCGGTTGTTAAAGTAACTGTACAAGACTCTTTTAATGATTTTAGCGCAACAATAGTGGCTAACATTTCCATACGATTATTAGTGGTTAACTTATAACCTTGAGACAATTCTTTGGTATTACCTTTATATTTCAATACCGCGCCATAACCACCAGGGCCAGGATTACCAAGACATGAACCATCGGTAAATATTTCTACGTGTTTTTGCATATTTTTAATTTTTTAATAAATAGATAACTTAATTCTACCTAAGCTGTTTATTAGTGGCGACAATTATTTAAATCTTTTAGTGATATTAGTAGTACTAATTCTGATAAATATTCATATAATAAACCTAGTGCTAATTAATAAGGTCTTAAAGTGGCAACAGATAACTCCGAACAGCGTTTAATTATTCTTGATACTGAAACAACGGGTATAAACCCAAGAGAAGGGCATCGAATTGTTGAAATTGGTTGTGTTGAAATGATCAACCGTCAGTTAACAGGGCGTCGTTATCATGTGTATATCAATCCATTATTTGAAATGGAACAAGAAGTCATTAATATTCATGGTTTAACTAATGAATTTTTAAGAGATAAACCTTTATTTGGAGAGATAGCTGACGATTTTATTAACTTTATTCGTGGTGCAGAACTTGTTATCCACAATGCTAAATTTGATATTGGCTTTATGAACAATGAGTTTTCACTGTTAAATAGAGGATTACAAAAAACTGAAGAATTCTGCACCGTTACCGATACATTAAAAGTGTCTAAAGATGAATTTGGTTCTCCAAAAACCTTAGATTTTCTAGCAAGGCACTACCGTGTTGATAAATTGGTTGATCGTACTTATCACGGTGCATTAATTGATGCGCAATTATTGGCTTTTGTTTATATAGAAATGACCCGTAAGCAAGAGGCATTAAATTTAACCTCAGGTGATGGCGATAATGTTAACGCCAATGCCATTAGACGCTTAAATGAAAATAGAGATAGCTTACCGATTATATACGCAAATACTGAACAAATGGCTGCTCATGAGCAACGTTTGCAGGTTATCGCAAAAGAAGGTGGAACACCATTGTGGAAAAATTAGTTACCTTTTTATTACTCATCATAAGTTTATTAATCAATAGTGCTTTTGCACAAACAAAAACACCGCAAGAACTTGATTACGTAAAAAGTAACAATATTATTAACCAAATACCTTATTTTGATAATCGTTTTCGAATCGATGCGCAATTAGATGAAATTACTATGTTATTTTATCGAAAATCGGGATCTACTCCCGTTATCCTTGTACGTCCTGACGGTAGCAAATTAAGAGTAATCGACCATGATAAAAAGAAAGTTGAGTGGTACGATGATGTTACTTTTGACATGATTAAAATAAAAAAGCCCATGCCAGGCCCTTGGCAAGTTATCGGTGATGTCTTACCTCAAAGCCAAATTTTGGTTGTATCTGATGTGAAAATAGAAGTAGAGCCTTTGCCTGACGTTATGTTAGCGGGCGAAACATTAAAAGTGGAAGGTAAATTATATAATGGTAATTTAGCTATTAATAATCCTCGGTTTAGAAACGTAGTGCAATTACATGTAGAGTTTATTAGTACAAATAATGCCTCGTATGAGAATTTTGGTTCAGGTATTATTGATTTAACCACCTTTAGAGATGACGGGTTTGAACTTGATGAGTATGCCAATGATGGTATCTTTACGGGAGAGTTTCAATTAACGATCCCAGCGGGGGAATGGATCCCTGTATATAGAATAAAATTACCTATGGCTACGCGAGAATTACGGCAACAGCCAATTGTTTTGCATAAAAACCCCGTTTCTATTTCGGTAGATGTAGCTCAACATGAGGGGGAATTTCATACCGTTCACTTTATTATTGATCCTAAGTATGTTGACCCTGATAGCTTTATTTTTCAAGGTAAAATTACTTATCCAGATAAACAAGACGAACCTTTTTCGGTTACCGAAAAAAAGGGTATAGGCTATGTGAAAAAATTTGCTTATACCGAACCTGGTGTTCACCGCATTAATGTGAATGCTTTTGGTAAAACCATCAATGGACGAGAATTTCGTTTAATAGTGCCTGAGTTTACTTTTAATGTTGAAGTGAATGTTGATCAAATAAATACAGAATCTACTGCTGTAAAAAGCGAAAAGCCTCTGAATAAGAAGGTTGGTGCAAATAAAACAATCACAGCAGCAGAACAAATGACATTAGATGATGCCGCTTTAGAAAAAGTATTACAGCAGCAAAAAGAAAAAGCAGAAAAACAACGGCACCAACAATGGTTGATTATTGGTGCTGGTAATTTAATTATTATTATTTTAGGTTTAGCTTTAGCTTTCTTTTTTATAATGAGAAAAAGAAAACAAAAATAGTTTGTTATTATAAATTTAGCTTTAGTTGCCTGATATTGATTAGTTTTAAACAATTTTTGTTGAGAATTCCAACTTATTGTTCAGCAAATGTGCAAACAGAAAAATAGTAAAAAAAAGAGGTTGACTCAACATCATCATAACCGTATTATTCACGCCGCTCTCAACGAGAGATGAAAAAGCTTTAATAGTGCAGCTAAGTGGGTGTCAGTTGGTTAGTAAATATCCAGTGGCCTGTCACTTAAAGTATTATAGTTTATTATGGTTAGAGTACCTAAAACTCAAAAGCTTTAATAGTGCAGCGGAGTGGTAGTTCAGTTGGTTAGAATACCGGCCTGTCACGCCGGGGGTCGCGGGTTCGAGTCCCGTCCACTCCGCCAATTTATTTAAGCTATGTT
>WGGB01000224.1 GCA_015491935.1 Alteromonadaceae bacterium | reverse complement strand
TTTTTATAATATTCTAAGCAAGTTTCTACTTCATTTTTAGAGCCTAAAATCACTTCAACACGCTGATGAATGCTGGTTGGCTCAATATCCATAATGCGACCTTCGCTGGTTACACTTAAACCGCCTGCTTGTTCAACTAAAAAGCTCATGGGGTTTGCTTCGTACATTAAACGTAATTTATAGGGTTTTTTCGCATCTTTAGTATCGCTTGGGTAGGTAAAAATTCCGCCACGGCATAATACTCTATGCACATCACCTACCATTGCGGCGATCCAGCGCATATTAAAGTTTTTACCGCGTGGGCCAGTATCACCTAATAATAAATCATCAATATAATTTTTCATTTCAGGCTGCCAAAAGCGTTGGTTTGACATATTAATAGCAAATTCTTGTGTGTCTTGCGGAATTTGTACGTTGCGTTTTACCATTAAATAACCGCCGTGGGTTCTATCTAATACGTAAAAATGCGTTCCTTTACCTGTAGTCATCACTAACATAGTTGATGGCCCATATAATACATAGCCCGCACAAACTTGTTTATTTCCTGCTTGTTTAAACATATTAGGATCATCAGCAGCCATTGTCACAGGCGCACGGTGAATAGAAAAAATAGTGCCAATAAGTGAATTAATATCAATATTTGAGCTACCATCTAGGGGATCAAACGATACGATAAATTTACCATCTGGATCACCGGGTACAGACGTGTCTTCTTCTTCTGAAGAAATCGCTTTAACAAAGCCTGACTCTAATAAAATATCTTTAAATAATTCATTGGCAACCACATCTAATTTTTTTTGAATTTCCCCTTGAATATTTTCATCTAAGGTTGAGCCCATTAAGCCACTTAAATGTGCTTGGCTAACACGAAATGAAATTTCTTTAGTGGCCGCTAATATAGTTTTTATTAACGAAATTAAATCTAAAGGAACACCATCTTGGCGTAAAGTGGGAGCTAGTCGTTGCATCTTGATTCCTAGTAGGTGGATGATTATGTAATATTTGTTGTCTGTTTTATGGGCTTATCATTTTATGTTAATGTTATATAAAAATGGTAAGCGTGATAATAATTTACTATATTTTTAATGATAACTATTTTTAAGCAGACAAAGAAAACTGTTCTCTTAAATTGATGTTAAGTTTTGTTTATAAATACTGAAACAAGTTAGGCATGACATTTAAATAAGTCTGCGCATCTATTCATTAATCAGTTATCACTTGCACATAATTATAGCGGTTTTAGCGCTTAAAATAAAAACAAAAGAAAAATAAAAAGGATCTCTTATGGTATTTGTTCGCTTCTTAACAACACTATTAATTATTAATAGTTATTTGTTGATGTTTTCAGCACAGGCAAAGGATAATTTCACTGATTTTGTGAAAAATAAACACCTTAACCAAGGTTATTTTTCTTTTTATAATGATAATGAAACGGGTAAGATTTATCTTGAAATAGATAAATTTGAACAACAGTTTTTGTTTCAATCCAGTTTACCTTACGGAATTGGGTCTAACGATATTGGTTTAGATCGAGGGCAATTAGGGGATACTCGTTTAGTACAATTTGAACGAGTGGGTAATAAAGTGTTTTTGCGCCAACTTAATAGTTATTATCGCGCTAATACCAATAATACTTTAGAAAAACAAGCCGTTGAACAAGCCTTTGCTAGCTCAATTATTTGGGGTTTTAACGTTGCAGCAAGTGATGAAAAAAACCATAAAGTGCTGGTTGATTATACCCCTTTTTTACTTTCAGACATTCATCATTTAGCGCAGCAGTTAAAGCAAGCCAAACAAGGCAACTTTACCGTAGACAATAGCCGTAGCGCTGTTTATAACAAACGCAGTAAAGGCTTTCCTGATAATACTGAACTTGAAGCGATTGTTACCTATACAGGCAGCGGTGCAGGAAAATACCTAAAAAGCGTTACGCCAGATGCCAGTGCTGTGTCAGTACATTTGCATCATTCATTAATTAAGCTGCCTGACAATCATTATAAACCGCGTAAATTTCATCCGTTTAGTGGGTTTTGGTCAATGGAATATGCCGATTATGCCAGTGCTATTGACGAGCCATTAATAAAACGGGTTATTCCTCGTCATCGATTAAAGAAAAAAAATCCTAACGCCAGTGTGAGTGAAGCCGTAAAGCCTATTGTTTATTATTTAGATGCGGGTGTGCCAGAACCTGTACGCTCAGCGTTATTAGATGGTGCACGTTGGTGGAACCAAGCCTTTACTGCTATTGGTTATAAAAATGCTTTTCAAGTAAAAATGCTACCTGCGGATGCCGATCCTATGGATGTACGCTATAACGTTATTCAATGGGTACATCGTGCAACGCGCGGTTGGTCTTATGGAGCATCGGTAATTGATCCGCGTACAGGAGAAATACTTAAAGGACACGTCACCTTAGGTTCATTACGAGTGCGCCAAGATTATTTAATTGCGTTAGGCTTAACCTCGCCTTTTAAAGGTAACAAGGTTGATACCAGCTCACAAAAAGCAATGGCACTGGCGCGTATTCGTCAATTGGCGGCGCACGAAGTTGGACACACGTTAGGGCTTGCACATAATTTTTCTGCCAGTGCCAATGATCGTGCTTCAGTAATGGATTATCCACACCCGCTTATTACTATTAAAACGGTAGGTAAAACTAAAAAATTAGATTTATCTAATGCTTATGCAAAAAACATAGGTGATTGGGATAAATATACTATTGCTTATGGCTATGGTGATTATGACAAAAAACAAGAACCACAACAGCTTGCTGAGTTGGTTGCTAATGCGCAAGCGCAAGGTTTTTTATATATGTCAGATCCTGATGCACGTCCTAAATCGAGTGCTAATGTACAAGGACATTTATGGGATAATGGTGAAAATGCGGCGACTGAGTTAGAAAGAGTATTAAAAGTACGTGAAATTGCTCTTGCGAATTTTGGACTCAACAGCATTGCTGCGGGCACACCATTTTCAGAATTAGAACAAGTATTAGCGCCTATTTATAATTTTCACCGTTATCAAGTCGAGGCTGCGGCTAAGCTAGTCGCGGGTGTTAATTATAGTTATTCGGTTAAACAAGTTGATTCTAAAAATGCTGACTTATCAACAGCAAGTGCGATTTTACAACGGCAAGCATTAACGGCATTATTTAAAACACTCGATAGTAAAACATTAATGTTACCGAAAAATATTTTAGCGTTAATACCACCCAAAGCTTATGGTTATAGTCGTAACCGTGAAAGTTTACCGAGTAAAACAGGCTTAACCTTTGACGGCGTAACCTTGGCTGAGGCGAGTGCACAACATAGCGTTTCGTTGTTATTAAATAAAGCGCGTTTAGCACGCTTAGCACAACAATCGTCGTTAAATTCGAGCATTATTTCAGTGGCGCAACTACTAGAGCAACTAATTCAAAACACTATTTATAAACCCGCTAAAAGTGGTTTGGCTGATCTTATTCAGCAACGAGTAAATCAAGTAGTAGTACAGCAGTTATTAAGTTTATATTTAGATAAAAGTGTTGTTACTGAGGTGCGTTCAGAAGTCTTTATCGCCTTAACTGTGCTAAAAGATAAATTACAGCAAAAGATCAAAACGCGTAGTAACAGTAAACGCTTTTATGCGCATTATCGATTATTGATTGAACAAATTAATGATGGTTTACAGCAAGGTAAAACTATTGTGCCTAAAACTGAAAGCAAGATGCCACCAGGTTCTCCGATTGGTGCTTAATCGTAATGTAAACGTGAAAAATAAACGATAAATGAATAGCTTGCTAAAAGGTGAAACGAAGTGGAGCCGAGCAAGCTATTACGAATCCGACTTATACCAATCCGCATAAATATTTGCTCACCCTTGCTGGTTAAAACTAACAATAGCTGCGTTGCTTTCAATCGCAATAGCCAGCTATTACTCAATCAAGCGCCTTGCTCTTGCTAATTTTTTCTGCGCAATCATTGATCACTTACTTATACGGAATGGTATTAATGGCCTTGTTATAACTTATTGCCACAAATGTAGCAAAGTACTACAATGCATATGTTAGTAACAGGAGAATTATCATGGCCACAGCAAGTATTAGATTAAACCAAGAGTTAGTGGAAAAAGCTACAATTATGGCAAAGGCGCTTAATCGTACGCCTCCTAAACAAATTGAACATTGGGCAAAAATTGGTGAAATGATGGAAGATAATCCTGATTTGCCATATGAGTTTGTAAAGCAAATTATTATAGCTAAAGCAGAAAAAGAAGCTGGAAAATTAGAGGATTATAATTTTGGTTAGCCAAATTAAGGTTCTGCAAACACCAAGTTTTAAAAAAGCAGTCAAAAAACTCCATAAAAATCAAAAGACTGATCTTGATAAGGCGGTAAAAAAATTAATGTTAGAGCCTTTATTAGGAGAGAAAAAAAAGGGGGATTTATCATTTATGCGCGTTTATAAATTCAAGATGGTGAAACAATTAACTTTACTCGGCTATAGCTTTGAAGATGGCGCTTTAGTTCTTGAATTAATGACTTTGGGAACACACGAAAACTTTTACAGGGATGTCAAAAAGTTATTTTGAGTTATAACTTTTTGTTATAGCTCTTTTTTACATGGGTATTTTCTAACTTGATGTTGCTCTTCTGAATCTAGGAACTTCGGTTTTTGGAGGCAAGTAGGATTCATCATCGATATTAAAGGATGCTGCCATAGAATCTCTTATTCCTCCTAACCTTTCAATAGAAGTCAATTCATTTGCCACATCCTTAAATATCGTAGAAAGCGCTTTGGTTCATCAAAACTGTAAGATCAGATATGAGCTACCACAAGTTACTTTATTGCAAGTTACTTCAGCAAGGGATGATCTTTAGGTAATTGTTTTGAGATCCAAATAGCTAGCTTGTGTTTCATATTCGCTTGATCTTCTTTATCTTTTGCTAAAGCTGTAATCAAACCGTCTTGCACGAGTAAACGATATAAACTCTCAACTTTTTCTTTTGCAGCATCGGTAGGGGAAAAATTTTTGTAGCCACGATTAAGGGCATATTTTTCACCAATTTCAATGGCTTTTTTCAATAATTCATTTTCATTTTTTATCTTTTTCATTGTAAACTTTTATCCACTGCTGAGTTTTAATTCTAAACGAAGGTTATCTTCTTTATGATGACAATTAATAGGTAATTAATCTAGTGAAAACTGGTACATTTTTATCAGTGCAATTTAGAGGGATTACGATTATTATGGTCACAATTTTTTTACAAGCATCACAATTTGTCGTTTAAATGTATTATTTATTCGGTCATTAAAACAATAAGAGAGCAGTTATGACTAAGTTTTTATCAGCATTGTTTGCACTAGCAGCAATAACCTCTTCAATATTCGCTAATGCGACTATTGTTGAATTTCAAACCTCACAGGGTAATGTGCAAGTTAATTTATATGATCAAACCACCCCAAAAACGGTTGAAAATTTCTTAAAATATGTTGAAGAAGGGCATTATACTAGCGTCGTAATTCATCGCTCGGTAACTGACTTTATTATTCAAGGTGGTGGTTATAAAGTGGATAGTGGCTGGCCATTAACAAGCTTAACGACTAATGCTAGCGTGATAAACGAACCGATATATTCAAATGTTAAAGGTACTATTGCCATGGCTAAATTAGGTGGTAAACCTAACAGTGCCACCGATCAATGGTTTTTTAATATGGCGGATAATAGCGCTAATTTAGATATACAAAATGCAGGTTTTACCGTATTTGGACAAGTAATTGGCGATGGCATGACAGTGCTTGAGCAAATTAGCCAATTACCGCAATGTGACGCTGATGGTACTTCATCACAATTATTTGATAATTTACCCGTGGTTAATTACAGCGCAGAAAATTGTGCTAATAGTGATCCATTATTATTAGACAATTTTGTTGTGATTAATCAAATTGTGATAGTTGATGCAGCTAATGTTACTGACAGTGGTTTAACAAAACCTAAAAATACATTAATTAATCAACCCGTTGAACCAATAACACCTTCTAGTAGTGGTGGCGGCTCATTTGCTTGGTTGCTATTATTACTCCCTTTAGTGTGGTTACGTAAAAAGCATTAAGTCTATTTATAATATTCTCATTGCAAAGGTTTTATATGACTCAATTTATTAGTTTACTACGCGGTATTAATGTTGGTGGTAATCGTAAAATTAAAATGGCTGATTTAAAAGCCGTGTATGAGTTCTTGGGGTTTACAAATGTCATTAGCTACATTCAAAGTGGTAATGTTATTTTTAATGCACCTACTGATAATAAAAATGAGCTTAAAACGATTATAGAACAAGCCATTGAGCAAAAGTTTGGCTTTGAAGTTGCTGTTGATATTAAAACACTTGATGAACTTAAACAGCTTTTTCAAGCGTTACCTTTTGAGAATATTAATATCGTTGAAGATGGCAGTAAAATTCTGATCAGCTTTTTATCTACGCAACCCCAAAAGGAAAATATTACAGATCTACTTACCTATGTAAAAGCTCCAGAACAAATCATCGTGAGTAAAGATTGCGCTTACATTAATTATCCTAATGGATGTGGGCGCAGTAAACTCACTAACGTGCTAATAGAGAAAAAGCTTGCCGTTACCGCCACTGCTCGTAACTTAAAAACAGTCGCTAAGTTGATTGCACTAGCCGAAGGTGAAGAAGGCGAATGAATATATAGCTATAAGTTATATTCTGTCGTTAATAAACCGTAAATAAGTTCATCATGCCACTTATCGTCTGCTAACTTACTGTGCTGACGTAAACAAGCTTCACGTTTCATTCCAAGTTTTTCCATTAACTTAAAAGACGCATGATGTTCAGCCACACAATAGGCGAGTAATTTGTGAATTTTTACTTCGTTAAAAAGAAAATTAACCACCTCTTTTACCGCTTCAAACGCATAACCTTTACCCTGAAAATTGCTATGAAAACGATAACCAATTTCAACACGTTTAAAGGCTAAGGATTCAAAATTAAGGCAAACCATACCAATTAATTCATTGTTATGATCAATATGTTTA
>WGGB01000223.1 GCA_015491935.1 Alteromonadaceae bacterium | reverse complement strand
GACACGTTAAAAGAATATAACGCCGCGCCGTGTGTGCTTGGTTTTGGTATTTCACAACCTGAACAAGTCAAAGAAGCACTAAATGCAGGTGCTGCTGGTGCTATTAGTGGTTCAGCCGTGGTAAAAATTATTGAGAATAACTTAGGTGATATTAAAGCGAATGAACAACAAATGTTGAATGAACTCGCTGATTTTGTAAAAAAAATGAAAGCTGCCACACTTTAAATAACTTGTATTATACTAATAGAGGCTTTATAAGCCTCTATTAATCTATCTATTAAGTGATAACTGCTCGTTAATTCTTCCAAATATCTTCGGGTTTTAACTTTAATACCTTGCGTGTTGGTTTAGGTTTGTTTTTATCATTTTGTTCATTTGATTTGGCATTAGGATTAACATATAGCGTCTTAGTTTGAGCCGCTTTAGTTGACGTTTTTTTTCCTGTTGATGAACTCGCTTTTCCTTTGTTTGCTTTATCAGCCTGCCATGTTTGCGTTTTTTTAATAACACCATCATCGCTTGGTGCATTATCACTAGTCTTTTTATTCGTATTAAAATCAATTTTTTTACTGCGTTCAACATAGTATTTTTCTTGAATTGCGTGTAAAAAATTACGCAATATTTGATCTTTACACTGACGATAATGTTTGTGATCGGCTTTTCTAAAAAAAGCGCTTAATTCAGGTTTACTAATACGTAAATCAACTAATTTAAGTAAATCAATAATGTCTTCGGCTTTTAATGCTAAAGCAATTTTTAATTTAGTTAAAATAATATTATTGGTTAACTTTTTCTCTGGTGCTGGTTGTTCACCATCTCGTTTACCACGTTTTTCATTAATAAAACCATTTAAAAATGCCGCTAATTGTAAATCAGTACAATTTACATAATCACTATCATCCTCTTTTTTTAACCAATTACAGACTTGCTCGCGAGTAACCGTGTGCTCAGCAAGGGCAAAAATAGCGACCATTTGCTTATCATTATAATTAAAAGTGTAGCGAATTCGGCGCAAAATATCGTTATTAGTCAAAAAAATCTCCAATAGAGCAAAAATAAAAGTAAATATAATAATCATAATTTTAACAGATTAATTTATTGATTGCTGCTCTAATAGAAAACAAATTAACGACTAATCAAAACCAATAAGAAATTAATCACAAACCGCAAAACACCATATATAGTGGTGATATAAATCACAAAACACAATATATAGTAAATTATTTCAAGGTTACTTTTAATAACTTGATCCACATCAAATAAACAAACCTACAAAACACACTATATTGTGTACAACAAAACCAATCACACAACATATAGTATTTATGATGAAATTTAATTGCTTGACACCGTCAATTGTTTTTCAAGAAGTGCCTAATGAAATCAGTCTTTGCTTCAGTATTACTGGATGTAAACTAGCCTGTAAAGGCTGTCATAGCACCGAGTTATGGCAAGAGAATTATGGTATGTCGCTCACCAACAAAAACTTTATTCAATGGCTAACTAAATATAAGGATTTGATCACTTGCGTGGTTTTTTTGGGGGGGGAATGGCAAGAAAAAGCATTAATTGAAAAATTAATCATTGCTAAAAATTTCAATTTAAAAACCTGTCTCTATTCAGGACGTGAACATATAAACATTAACATTAGTCAGCACTTAACCTTTTTAAAAACAGGAGCATGGCAAGCTGAATTAGGCGGTTTAGAGAGCATTACCAGCAATCAAGTTTTTAGGGATATGACCACAGGTGAAAAACTTAATCACCTATTTCACTCTTCTATAAATACAGCAACAAACACTTTAACTAACACTCTCAACAATGGAGAACAACATAATGCTGCGGCTTAACCAACAACAAATAACCACTAAAAAGCACTTTATTGAACATTATTTTTCAGCAAAAAATGCCGCCGATGGCTCTAAAATGGATGCCAACGCCAATGTTACCCATAAAAATATTGCCACCTTAGAAGCCGAGTTATTAAAAGATTGTTTTGTGCAAATTAATCGCGCACTAGTGCAAGAAAAAATACAACAAGAATTTGGCGATGAATTAAGTCATGAATATTTACGCCAAATCGAAGATCACGAAATTTATGTGCACGATGAAACAAGCCTAAAGCCTTATTGCACCTCTATTAGTATGTATCCATTTTTATTAGATGGCCTAACAAAACTGGGTGGTGAGTCAAAAGCACCAAAACATTTAGAGTCTTTTTGTGGTTCTTTTGTTAATTTGATTTTTGCTATTTCAGCGCAATTTGCAGGGGCTGTCGCTACCGTAGAATTTTTAACTTACTTTGATTATTTTGCCCGCAAAGAATTTGGTGATAACTATTTAAACACTGACACTAAAGCCATAGAAAACCATTTACAGCACGTGGTTTACGCGTTAAATCAACCCGCAGCAGCACGTGGTTATCAAAGTGTTTTTTGGAATATTTCAGTATTTGATCAATATTACTTTGCCTCGATGTTTGAAAATTTTGTTTTCCCCGATTTTTCAGCACCGAGTTGGCACAGCGTTAATAGCTTACAAAAATTTTTTCTTAAGTGGATTAATAAAGAACGAGAAAAAGCCATTTTAACCTTTCCTGTGATCACGGCAGCCATGTTAACTGAAAAGGGGCAATGTAAAGATCAACAATTTGCTTATAATTTGGCGAAAGAAAAATCGGCAGGTAACTCTTTTTTTGTTTACTTATCGAACAGTGCTGATTCACTCGCTTCTTGTTGCCGTTTACGCAATGAAATATCAGATAATACTTTTTCTTATACCCTAGGTGCTGGTGGTGTGGCTACGGGTTCCATTAATGTTATTACCATTAATATGAATCGTTTAATTCAAGATGGCCGTGACTTAAAAACTGAAATTGAAAAAATTCAAAAATACCAAGTGGCTTATCGAAAATTAATGGAAGGCTATTTAGCCAAAGGAGCTTTAGCGGTTTACGATGCAGGCTTTATTAACCTTGATAAACAATTTTTAACCATTGGTATTAATGGTATGGCAGAAGCCGCTGAATATAAAGACATTGTGGTCGGAAATAATGATGAATATAAAGACTTTGTTAGTGCGCAATTAAAGGTTATTTACCAAGCGAATCAAGCTGCAAAGAAAAACTATGGTTATATGTTTAACACTGAATTTGTACCCGCAGAAAACTTAGGGGTTAAAAATGCAAAATGGGATAAAAAAGATGGCTATAAAGTGAATAGAGACTGTTACAACTCTTACTTTTATTTAGTCGAAGATGAAAAAAATACCAATTATCTTGATAAATTTATTATGCACGGTAAAGAAATAACCCAATACCTTGATGGTGGTTCAGCGTTACATTTGAATTTAGATGAAAGTTTATCCGCCGAGGCCTATGTAAAACTATTTAATGTGGCAGCAACCACAGGCTGTAATTATTTTTGTGTTAATGTAAAAATTACTATTTGTAATGATTGTGAAAAAATAGACAAACGTACCTTAACCCATTGCAGTGATTGTGGTAGCGATAATATTGATCACGGTACACGAGTTATTGGTTATTTAAAGCGAGTCACCGCGTTTAGTAATGAACGACAAAAAGAGCACTCATTGCGTCATTACCATAGAAAATCTCCTATTATTAACCGCAACAGTAAAAATATCGTCCAAGAAATAACGACCAATTAAACCACTGGTAATTTAGCAACACTCATCTATACTTTTCTAAATGACGTTTATAACACTCTTTAATAAGCCGTCGTCATTTAGGAAAGTAACATGATAAAATTAACAACCATTACCCCTTTTGCAATCATAATCCTCTTAACTACTTTATTAATAGGTTGCGGTGGCGGTGAAAATACGACCACCACACCACCAGCACCGGCTCCAACACCGCCAACGCCAATAGCCCAAATTACACCAGCCGATGCAGCACGTTTTCTTAATCATGCAACCTTTGGCGCTAAAATGAGTGAAATAAATAATCTCGCTGATACTGGCAATGTTGAAACAGGCTTTAAACACTGGATAGACGCTCAACTTGCAATACCAACAAGCTCAGAAGTTGCTTATTTAACCGCATTAGAGCCCACTTTAAATTTAGCCGAAGATGAACAGCTATGGCATGAACATAGAGTAGAAGCTTGGTTTACTCATGCCTTGACGGCACCCGATCAGCTAAGACAACGAGTTGCTTTTGCCTTAAGTGAAATTTTTGTTGTCTCTGACGATAGTGCGTTAGGGGATGATACTTATGGTTTAGCCCAATATTATGATTTGCTTGCTGATAATGCTTTTGCAAATTATCGTGATTTATTAGAAAACGTCACCCTATCGCCTATGATGGGAATGTATTTAAGTATGTTAGGCAATGAAAAACCTAATGAAGCTGAAAATATTCGCCCTGATGAAAACTATGCTCGTGAAGTAATGCAATTATTTAGCATAGGTTTAATTGAATTAAATACTGATGGCAGCCCAAAGCTAATAGACGGAAAAACAATTCCCACTTATAACCAAGATATAATTAAAGCCTACGCACACGTTTATACAGGGTGGAACTTTAACGGCACAACGGCATCAACATGGTGGCGTTTTGAACAAAACTACAACACCATGTTACCCATGACAGCGGTTGATGAATTTCACGATAAAGGCGAAAAAATATTACTTAACAATATTACAGTACCCGCAAACCAAAGCGCAGAGCAAGACTTAGCAACAGCATTAGATAGCTTATTTAATCATCCTAATGTAGGGCCTTTTATTAGTAAACAATTAATACAGCGCCTAGTCACTAGTAACCCAACACCTGAATATATTGCACGTGTTTCAACAGTGTTTAATAATAATGGTCAAGGTGTCCGTGGCGATTTGGCCGCCGTAATTAAAGCCATTTTACTTGATGATGAAGCGCTAAATGGTTATAAAAATTCACCGACAACTTTTGGCAAAATACGCGAACCATTATTGCGTGCAACGCATCTTTGGCGTGCTTTTGATGCGACTTCGCCCAGTGAGCGTTTTCAAATGGGTTACCCTGAATATTTTTTCAAACAAGCGCCATTAAGCGCACCACACGTTTTTAACTTTTTTTCACCAAATTATGCCCCACCAGGCGTTATTAGTAACAACCATTTAGTAGCTCCTGAGTTAGAAATAACTACCGAAAATTACTTTACCCGTACCAGTAATTTTTTCGCCTATTCAACCTTCTGGGGCAATACTGATATGGATCCTGCCGATATTGAAGATGACCGTATTCTAATTAATCTAGAACAATTAAAACCTTTTGCCGATGATACCGACAAACTTTTAGATTATTTAAATATTTTACTTTTTTCAGGCAGTATGAGCGATGAGGCAAAAAATATTTTTAAAAATGCCTACCAACAAACCAGCGAAGATGAAGTTACGGATAGACTAACTAATTTATTGTTTTTAATGATGATTTCGCCACAATATGTAGTACAGCAGTGAGGAGAAGAGAATGAATTTAAATAAAACTAAAAGTCGTCGAAATTTTCTTAAAAGCTTGTTAGCAAGTTCTGTTGGTTTATCAAGTACAGGTGCAACACTAAGCAGCTTGGCTTTAATGAATAGTGCTTTGGCGCAAACATCACAGCGCTTTGATGATTATAAAGCCTTAGTTTGCGTATTTTTACATGGTGGTAATGACTCATTTAATATGTTGGTTCCCACAGCTAACAGTGAGTATCAAACCTACCAATCAATAAGACAAGCATTAGCTTATCAACAAAATAGCTTACACTCCATTTCGCCAATAAGTGCTATGCCGTACGAGCTTGGATTACCTAATGCAATGTCACCTTTACAAGCTTTATTTCAACAAGGCGATTTAGCTTTTTTAGCCAATACTGGGCCATTATTACAACCCGTAACAAAAGCACAAGCCTTGCAAGATTGGGATATTTTACCACCGCAATTGTTTTCTCATAATGATCAACAAAAACATTGGCAAACCGCATGGATGCAGCAAAGTATTAATACTGGCTGGGCTGGTCGTATGGCCGATTTACTTATGGACACCAGTAATCCACTCTCAATGAATTTATCTATTGACGGTAATAACCTATTGCAAACAGGTGTTAATAGCTTACCTTATACACTCGATAAAAGTGGTGTACAAACTTTTGAGGCTTTAAACCCCGATAAGGCATGGAATACATCACGCATTAATACTTTTCAGCAATTAATTAACACAAACAATAATATATTGGGGCAAGGGTATAGTGCAATATATCAACGTGCACAAAGTAATATCAATATTGTGAGTAATGCCATTGAAAATTCAGCAAAAACAACCATTAACTACCCTAGCAACACGTTAGCCAAACAATTAAAAATGGTCGCACAACTGGCTAGTAGCCAACAATTATTAGGGCATCAACGAGAAGTCTTTTTTGTGGGCTTAGGCGGTTTTGACACCCATGACAATCAAGCAAACCAACACCCTTTATTATTACAACGCATAAGTGAAGCATTGCTTGCCTTTAATGGCGATTTAAAAGAACGTGGTTTATTTGATGCGGTAACGACTTTTAGTATCTCTGACTTTGGTCGCACGTTATCAAGCAATGGTGATGGCACAGATCATGGTTGGGGTGGGCATCATATTATAATGGGTGGCGCAGTCAAAGGCGGTGACATTTACGGCACTTTACCTGAAGATTTACAGTTAAATTCGGTTGATGACTTAGAAGATGGCCGAATGATACCAACAACCTCGGTGGAGCAATATGCGGCAACTTTAGCAAAATGGTTTGGTTTAACCCCTAATGAAATAACGGCTGTTTTTCCTAATTTATCTCGTTTTGCACAAAGTGATTTAGGTTTTATGAGTTAATATTGTCTCTTTTATTTATTATGTGAATAGCACATTTGATATTCAAACTCGTTTTCAGAAATTACAACAAAGCCATGACGAAGGTATAACGCTTTTGCTGGATTTGCTAATAAAACATTCAAGGTTATTGGTTGTTTAACTTTTCTCGCTCGATGAATAACATCCTGTAAAACTCGGCTGCCGATGCCTTTACCTTGCATTTTGGGTGAAATTTGAAATTGTCGGATATGCAATGAAGATGAAAATGCGGCAAGTTTTAAGGCACCTATGGCTTTATTGTTTAATAAAATAATTTGTGTATCATTAAAAAATTCTTGCACTTTTTCTTGATGCTGTTGCGCAGTTAAATACAAGCCAGCATTTTGTAAATGCTCACTCATGGTTAACCGTCTTAATTGTATTAAAAAAGACAAATCATCAAGTGTTGCTCTGCGATAACTAAGCATTACAGCCATAAAGAAATAAAATCCCTATAAAATAAAGCATATATAAAAGTAAAGATGAAAAAAAATTAAAGTAAATGACACTAAAACTTAAGCAAATAAGTTTCGCACAATTTAACCCAGTTCATTTTTATTTGCTATAAGTTCATGCTTTAATGATAAAATAAATGCGAAAATAAAATTATCTCCAATATTATTAGGTTCAACTATTAGGTTCAACTATGCAAATTACCAGTGACCAAAACAAGCTTGCGCAATTTGACGAGTTTTTTTCAATAGATTTTGATTTTAACGTAAATATTTGTAAAACCTTATCTGCTGATGAACTCCCCAGTTTTGAACAATTTATCGAACAAATTCCACTACCGTTTAAAATGGCAACTGACGTTATGACCATAGACCAAGCTGCATTACGTCCAATTCAAGGTTTAAGTAGTGTTGCAAGCCAATTAGTTGAATTTTTAAATTATCAATCTCAAAAAATAGAATTATTAGTCGGTTATATTCTCAGTCAACAGGATGAAGAACAACATAGATATCAAGGAACAAAATTTGGTGGTGGTGGTATTATTTTTACCGCCACAAGCGAGTTTATGGTAGAACAATTCATTGAAATGAAAATATTTTTATTGCATACAAATTGTGCTATTTATTGTTTAGGTGAAATAATAAAAGTTGAAAAAACAGGCGACAATTATAGTCATCAGGTTATTTTTCATTACTTGCGCGAAGAAGATAGAGAAATTTTAGTAAGAACAAGTTTACATGAACAGTCTAAACAATTAAAAAATCTCGCCAAACAACGTCATTTAGAATCTAAACAATAAAACCTAAATAATAAAATCTTAACGGCTAAAGTGAAATGTAGACTAACGCAAGTAATTAAGGAAAAATGATGACAACGATAGGAATAATTTTTACTGTATTAACTTTTATCATGATTATTGGCGGATTATTAAGTTTGATAAAATCAGCACGAAAATTTAATTTAACCAAACAACAATTAAAAGATATTAAACAACGTAATGCTGAACTTGACCAAGAAGATAAACAACAACATTAATATATTATGACTGTTTATACCATTCCGTATAAGTAAGTGAACAATGATTGCGCAGAAAAAATCAGCAAGAGCAAGGCGCTTGATTGAGTAATAGCTGGCTATTGCGATTGAAAGCAACGCAGCTATTGTTAATTTTAACCAGCAAGGGTGAGCAAATATTTATGCGGACTGGTATTAGATAAAACTTTTGCGATAAGCTATTTACGGTAAATGGTTTGAATTAAATGATAGCCAAATTTAGTTTTAACAGGCCCATGAACTTCCAACACTTTCTTTTTAAAAACCACATTATCAAATGCTTTAACCATTTGCCCAGGACGAAATTCGCCCAAATCTCCACCTTTTTTCTTTGATGGACACAAAGAGAATTTTTTGGCTAATTGTGCAAAATCAGCACCTTTCGCTATTTTTTCTTTTAATTCATTCGCTTGTTTCTCAGTTTTCACTAAAATATGTCGCGCATTTGCTACAGCCATAAATTTACTCTTAAAATTACAATTAATTACGGGTTACCTATGTTCTATTTTATCATTTAGTTGTTATAATTTCTAAACTATCCTCCTTGAATTGTTGTTAGGTTAATTAATGTCAAAAATCAATCACTTGTTTGAAAATAATCGCAAATGGGCTGAGCAAATAAAAGCTGAACAACCCGATTTTTTTACACAATTATCAAAACAACAAAACCCCGAGTACCTTTGGATAGGCTGCTCTGATTCTCGAGTACCTGCTAATGAACTACTGGGCATGGCTCCTGGGGAAGTTTTTGTCCATCGCAACATTGCTAACCAAGTCATTCATACCGATCTTAATTGTTTATCGGTTATTCATTTTGCTGTTGAAATTTTAAAGGTCAAAAATATTATTATTTGTGGTCATTATGGCTGTGGCGGTATTGGTGCCGCATTAGATGGAAAAGAGCATGGTTTAATTGATCATTGGCTTCGTCATATTAAAGATATTTATCGATTTCACCAACAAAAGCTTGATGCCATCACTGATTTACAAGAAAGATCAAACCTACTTTGTGAATTAAATGTCATAGAACAAGTCGCTCATATAGCTGATGCCAGTATGATACATAAAGTGTGGCAGCAAGGACAAGAGCTTTCAATACATGGTTTAGTTTATAAATTGCATGATGGTATTTTAAAAGATTTAAATGTCTCTGTTTCTGGCATATCACCTGCAGTAGATGAATAATATTAATTTTATGCAATAAAAAGCCACTTAACTCTATTATTAAGCGGCTTTTTTTAATACATTTATTGTAGAAATCAATTCAAATTACAAAACACCACGTTCCATTTGATTTAATTCAATCGATTTAAACAAAGTAGAAAAATTACCTTCACCAAAACCTTGATCATTAACACGCTGGATCATTTCAATAAATATTGGACCAAACATATTCTTAGTAAATATTTGTAGTAAATAGGTATTTTCAGCTTGGCTATCGACCAAAATTTGATGCTCTTTTATTTTTTCTTTATCTTCTTTAACCCAAGGGACACGATTAAAAATTTCATCATAATATTCAGGTACAATATGTAAGGTATCAATAATTGAACGATCTAACTTATCTAACGATCCCACTAAATCATCGGTAATAAAGGCTAAATGTTGCACGCCTGGGCCATTATACTCTTCTAAATATTCATCTATTTGATTATCTTTACTGCCTTTACCTTCATTAATAGGAATACAAAAAGTACCACAAGGCGATTGCAGTGCATAAGAAATGAGTGCCGTTTTAACCCCTTTAATATCAAAGTAACGCACTTCAGTAAAACCAAACACACCTTTGTAAAAGTCTGCCCACTTATGCATAGTACCTTGATAAACGTTATTAGTGAGATGATCAACACGTAAAAAACCTTTATCTTCAGTAATAACAGGCTCACTTAATGCCTCAAAATCATCTTCATAAATAGAACCTTTAGCACCAAATTTATCTACAAAATAAATTAAGCTGTCACCAATACCATAAATAGCAGGATAAGGTAATTTATTAGGCTCGTTTTCAGCTGATTTAGCACCACGCTTCACGGCTTGTTCAAAGGCATAAGCCGCATCATCAACACGCCATCCCATTGAACAAATGGCAGGGCCATGAGTTTTGGCAAATTCTTTAGAAAAACCTTGTTTTTCATTATTTAATAAAAAATGAATATCGTTTTGATTAAAATAATCAATATCACGGCCTTTAAACTTTTTAGTTTTTGAAAAACCAAAGCCATAAAACGCCTTTTCCATATAATCACTATCAGGTGTTGCGTATTCTGTAAATTCAATACCACGTAAATTCAGCGGGTTTAAATTTTCGTCTTTTGTTTTTTCAACAGCTTCAGTATTAGCAGCAGTCATTATAATTCTCTCTTTGGTTTTAAAATACTTCAATAGCTTCATTATCAAGGGGATCGTTTAAAAGAAAAAGCTTTCGCGATGAGCAACAAAAATAATGATGTAAATGAAATTGTACGTAAAATTCAATTAGTTTTTAATCAACACTAAGCAAGGCTATACACTGCCTACAGCACAAGCGTAAAGAATGTATTACACCTTATTCATTTAGCGTTATATCGCTAATAAATGGTTAACAGATCATAAATTTTAGACACAAAAAAGGCGTCTATTGACGCCTTAATTATCGATTTTATTGTTAATTAGTTCACTGAACTAGAACGCTCTTTACGTTCACTACGACGAGGCTTCATTGTTGAATCAGACGCATCCGATACTGAAATTTCTAATGATTGACGGCGAATTTTAACTCGTTTTAACTGTTCAAAAGACTTCTTCGGCATACCTTTAGGTAATTGCACAATAGTATGACGTTCGTGTAGGCTAATTTGACCAATATAACTACTGTCTAATGAAATTTCATTGGCAATAGCACCAACAATATCACCAGGCTTAGCACCATGCTCTTTGCCCACTTCTAAACGGTATGATTGCCAATCGACATCGTTACGCGCTACTTTAGGCTTACGTGCTGCTCTTTCACCACGATCATCACCACGTTGTCCACGATCATTTCTGTCAGCGCGTTGCCCTCTATCAGATCTTTGACCACGGTCATTACGATCACGACCTCGGCCATTGCGATCTCGGCTATCTCTGCTATCACGATCTGCACGATTATCGTTACGTTCGCGACGTGGTTTTGGATCTTCCTTAGGTTGTAAAGGTTGTTTCATTTGTTTTTGCAACAACAACGCTGCTGATAAATCAATTAATGAAAGTTCAGACTCAGCTACCATTGATTCTATAATTTCACGCATACTTGATAAATCTTTCGATTCAACTAAGTTAGCTAATTCGACACGTGTTTTTTCAATACGAGATTGACCAATTTCTTGGATGCTTGGTAAGTTAAATGATTCAATAGTGCCGTTAGTTAAACGCTCATAATGACGAAGTGAATACATTTCGCGAGGACGAACAAAAGCAATTGAAGTACCACTACGACCTGCACGACCTGTACGACCAATACGGTGAACATAAGCTTCATGATCGCCTGGTAAATCATAGTTAATCACTAAATCAATACGCGGAATATCTAAACCACGAGCCACAACATCTGTTGCCACTAAAATTGATAATTTACCTGATTTCATTTGATCAACAGTACGTTCACGCTGTGCTTGATTCATATCACCATTAATAGCGGCAGCTGCATAACCAAAGCTTTCTAAATGTTCAGCAACACTAACAGTATCATTACGAGTACGTACAAAAATGATCATACCGTCATAGTCAAACGTTTCTGCAATACGTTCTAAGGCAGTATTTTTATTAATTCCACTCACTTTCCAAGCATACTGAGTAATATTAGCTTTCGCTTTATTTACTGCAGCAATCTTTATATGCTCTGGTGATTTTAAAAAGCGGTTAGCAATTTTACGAATTGAAGATGGCATAGTCGCTGAAAATAAGGCCATTTGTGCTGTATCTGGCTTATGTTCTAATATCCATTCAATATCGTCTAGAAAGCCCATATTTAACATTTCATCGGCTTCATCTAAAACACAAAACGATAAGTGAGAAAGATTTAAGCTTTTACGACGCAAATGATCCATTAAACGACCAGGTGTGCCAACAACAACTTGTGCACCACGTTCTAATTGCGCAAATTGCGGACCATAAGATTGACCACCATATAAAGTGGCAACTTTTAATCCTTTCATATTTTTAGCAAAATCTTCAATTGCTTTCGCAACTTGTATTGCTAATTCACGTGTTGGTGCTAACACCATTAATTGTGGTTTACGAATGCTTGTATCAATTTTAGCTAATGCTGGCAAACCAAAAGCGGCGGTTTTACCCGTACCTGTTTGGGCTTCACCGAGTACATCTTTACCCGCTAATAAAGGAGGAATAGTTTGTGCTTGAATGGCAGTTGCGCTAGCAAATCCCATAGCAGATAAAGCAGTTAATAAATTTTCAGGCAAGCCTAAAGTGTCAAAGCCAATAGTGGCATTGTTAATATCAGTCATAGATTTTCGTCTTCTCTAAGGCAGGAGTGTCCTGCGTAAAATACGAGGGATCCACCTAGAAGACTTATGGCAGGTCGCTGACCTATACGGTCAAAGACACACAGTTGATGCTAATAACCATTTATTAGCGGGACAAGTCGATTGGGCGGTATAACCTCACTCAATATATCCACTGCAATCAACCATGATTGTTTTGGATATGCAATTATCAATACAACTACAACTTAATAAGTTTAGTTGAGATAATCGAGGCGCGAATACTACAGCAATTAGAATTAATTGCAAGTTTTATTTAATAATCTGGATTGATGTTATAGATTACTGGGGGGCGATAAATAAACGTTCAAGTAAAGCAAGCACTTGCTTATCGCTATCATTAAACTGAATACCAACATTCACTCTTCCTTGTTCGTTTCGACTATTACAAACTTTTGCTGCTATTTTGACGTCTTCACCATCAGAAATAAAGACACAAACAAATATATCCCGCTTTTTAACTCCTGTAGTTGCACTGTCAGTTTTAAAAGTAAAACCACAGCCTTTCGTCGATATATCACCAATAATACCATTAATTTTTACATCTTCTTGTGCCCCATCTAATGCACTATCATCATTAATAATAGTAATTGCGGCAGGTAAGCTGGTTACAATGCGTTGATGTAATCTCAGTTGTCGGCTTTCGATTTTTTTAGGGTAAGTGAGAATTAATAATTTTTCTGGATATTTGCTAATATGTTTAATCGTGGCACGAAAGGCAAAACACTCACCACGATCACCTTCAAGTAAATAACGAACAATAGCAACATTACCTTCAACTAACACATCATTATAATTACCCACTTTAGGTTCATTTGGGTATTTAATGATAATGTAGCGACCTAATGAGTAGCCAATTAGCGGTAATTTAATACGTAGTTTTACGGGGTGATTTAATTCTATATCAAGTAACTTTCCGGGCATTAATTCAAAAACCCCACCGCTACTTTCATCATCATTAGTCTTATCTATATTAGTCTTATCTATTTTTTGTAATGCATTTTTGGCATGATCTGTTTGTTCAATCTTGGGTGGTTGAATTGTCGATATTTTTTTTTCAAGTGCCACTTTAACTTCCTTGCAAGCCCATATACAACATTATGTTAATTAATAATTATTAATGTAATAAAAATTTGTAAATATGAGAAAATAGATAAAATTTATGTGTTTTTATATTATTTTATCTATTATTTTTCTTACAAAATCAAGTTTTTAAAAGAAATATATTAATATTATTCTTCATCGCCATTAATCAGTGAAGCAAACGCAGATAATTTTGCTAAGGCAAGCCCGTGTATGGACTTTCTTGGATAACGTCCTGTTTTACTCATTTCCCCTGCGGGTGTTTTCATTAAAATCTCAAGAGATTGATCAATAAAATCAACTGCATAAATAAAAAATTGTTTAGCATTAACCGCCGCAATCACTTCATCAGACAGCATTAAATTAATAACATTGGTTTTAGGTATTATCACGCCTTGCTCACCCGTTAAGCCTTTATCTAAGCACAGTTTGAAAAATCCTTCTATTTTTTCATTTACGCCACCAATAGATTGCACTTCACCATGCTGATTAATCGATCCCGTAATCGCAAGGCTTTGATCGATAGGTAATTGTGTAATAGATGAAATAAGTGCACACAACTCAGCCATAGATGCACTATCGCCATCAATATGACCGTATGATTGTTCAATAGCAATATTGGCCGAAATAGAGACGGGAAAGGTTTGTCCGTATTTATGTCCTAAGTATCCAGTGAGTAATAAAACGCCTTTAGAATGAATCGATTTACCTAACTCAACTTCTCGTTCTATATCGGTAACGCCTTGTGTACCCGCATAAACGGTAGTAGTAATACGTGCAGGAGTACCAAAGACGCTATCCCCTATTTCTAATACAGTTAAGCCATTAACCTGACCTACTTGCTCACCTTCAGTACTTATTAGTACTTGCTGTTCTTTTATCTCACTTAGCCAAGTTTCACTTAAACGCCCTGTACGACGTTTTTTTGCAGCTAAGGCCGCACTAATATAATTCGCCGTTAATTGGCTATCTTGCGTTTGCTTTTTCCATAAATAAAAGGCTTCATCAAGTACATCATTGACTTGTACTATGTTGGCTGATAGTTTTTGTTGGTGCTCTGCCCTTCTTAAGGCATAACGGACTAATTCAACAACCGCTTCATTAGTAATTTCTGGATAATTATGCAACAAAGCGCGTTGACGAATTAATTTAGCATAAGCTTTTAAATTTTCAGTATTTTTATCTAAATAACGATCAAAGTCTGCAAGCACTCTAAATAATTCAGTGAACTCCTGATCGTATTCTTGCAAGGTATAATAAATATCAGGATCACCTAATAAGACCACTTTAACCTGCACGGGAATTTTTTCAGGCTGTAGACTATAAACTCCTGTTTGTGATACATCTGAATAAAGGTTTTCCATACTAATTTGCCCCGTTTTCAAGGCTAATTTCAAACGAGTCCAAATCATAGGTTGGCTTAATAATTTATCCGCATCGAGTAAAAGGTAACCACCATTCGCGCGATGTAAAGCACCAGCACGGATCAAACGATAACTTGTATAAGCATTACCTTTATAGGAAGAAAAATCAATATGACCAAATAAGTTTTGATAAGTAGGATTTTGCTCATAAACCACTGGGGCACCAGTATTTAACTCTCTTGACACTAATAAATTAGGCAAAAATTGTTCAACCATTAATTTGCGCAATTCTTTTTCATTGGAGTTTTCATCACTTTCGTCAACTAAAGTTTCTAACACAATATCAACAACATGAACTTTTATTTTTTTGATATATTTTAAAACACCAATATCATCTGAAAAGTCATGTTCTAATTCTTTTAACAAAGGCTTAATGCTTTGCTCTGCGGTGTCATATTTTAATTTTCTTGATTTATCTGAAGAAACTCTTTTCCATAATGGTAATTCTAATAATTTTTCTGAAAGATAAGTTTCTAAATCAGCCAGCACCTGATAAAACTGATCGCGCAGCTGCTCTGTTAACTTAGCAAACTCTTTATCTGATGCGGGTTTACCATCAATTAAAGGAGAAAAGCCAATTTCACCATTTTCTTCATACAAAGAAACACCACTCGCGAGTGCTTTTTGTTCAACTTCTGCAATCGCTTGATCATATTTTTGATTAAACTCACGATCGATTGCTGATTTTTTACGTTGATATCCTGGGTTGTCAAAAATTTCAGGGAATAAATCTAATAGTTCATCAATAAATATATTCAATCGGGCAAGTAATTTTTTACCATCACCAGGACTTAAGTAAAGTTTACTGGGGGCATGAGCTTCATCAAAATTATTAACATAACACCATTCAAAAGGGGTTTCTTTTTTGGCGGCCACTTCTGTCAGCATTTGTTTAATTAGTGTTTGTCTCCCTGTGCCTTGTTCGCCCATAGCAAAAACATTAAAACCAACACTTTCCATTGATAAACCAAACTCGAGTGCTTCTTTGGCTCTTTCGTGACCAAAAAAATCTTGTTCTTCACCTATTTCATTGTTAATGAATAAATTTTCAGGCAAATCGGCACTCAACTGTTTTGCAGACAAACATAATTGAGTGCGACTATTCATAGGGATGTTAGTTTTGCTCATGGGCACCTTGATTTAAAATTAGTAAAAAAAATAAAATTGAATAAATGACGAGACTAAGGCTCAAGCTCTTCTCTGATAAAATCAGTACCTTGACAGTTCGGACAAGCAATGACCGTTGATTGATGAAAATATTCAACTTTTTGTTGGCAATTTTTACAAACTAAAACACCAAAACCAATAATATCACCTTCTTTATATTCACCATGATGTTTTAATTCGTCAGGGATTTCAGACCATTCAACTTGGCTTTTGTCGGTGATTTTTGCTAATTCTTGCCAAAAGCTCTCTTCAAGTAAACCTAAATAAATAGAATGTTGTGCTTCAGCTTTTGATTGTTGATAAAATTCTTTTAAATCATAACTTAAATTATTTATAAATTGATTGATTTTTTCTTCAGGTAAGGCTTCTGCTGCGACTAAATATTTTTTAGCCTGTGCAATAAACTCAACAACAGAGGTTAATTCATGTTCTTTAACTTCATTTAACCATAGTGATAATTTTTTATACAATGAATCTAGTTTCTTGTTTTTATTAGACATAATAAAATAATCCTGCTATTAAAATGAGATTCAACAAATAAATCTCTTATAACTAAAAGTATATACCTAAATAGCCAAGATTAAAGCAACAAATTTACTTGTTGTTATAGGGTTAGATAAGTTATTCTAGCGGCATAATTTTGCCTATTTGTTATCTACCATATGCAATCACATCATTAACGTCGTGATCCGCGAGTAAAAATAATAACATTAGGCTTGTCGATACACAGTACTTTGAGAACATCATTAATGGAATCCATTTACAATCCCCAAGAAATCGAAGCAAAAGTTCAAAAATTTTGGACTGATAACGAAACATTTAAAGCGGTAGAAAAGCCTGATCAAGAAAAATTTTATTGTTTAGCCATGTTTCCCTACCCAAGTGGCCGTTTACATATGGGTCACGTACGTAATTATACCTTAGGTGATGTGATTGCTCGTTATCAACGTATGCAGGGAAAAAATGTATTACAGCCTATGGGATGGGATGCTTTTGGCTTACCCGCTGAAAATGCTGCAATTAAAAATAATTCAGCGCCAGCAAAATGGACTTATGAAAATATAGATTATATGCGCAATCAGTTAAAATCATTAGGTTTTGGTTATGATTGGAGCCGTGAATTAGCCACGTGTAAAAAAGATTATTATCGTTGGGAGCAATGGTTTTTTACGCAACTTTATGAAAAAGGCTTAGTTTACAAGAAAAATGCAACCGTGAACTGGGATCCTGTTGATCATACCGTATTAGCCAATGAACAAGTTATCGACGGTCGCGGTTGGCGCTCTGGCGCTATTGTTGAGAAAAAAGAAATTCCGCAATGGTTTATTAAAATCACTGATTATGCCGAAGAATTATTACAAGATTTAGACCAATTAACCGATTGGCCTGAACAAGTTAAAACCATGCAACGTAACTGGATTGGTCGCTCTGAAGGCGTTGAAATGACCTTTGCTGTTGCTGACAGCAATGAAAGTTTTGATGTTTATACTACTCGTCCAGACACGTTAATGGGCGTAACTTATGTTGCACTTGCTACCCAGCATCCTTTAGCACTGCAAGCGGCTAAAAATAATCCTACTTTAGCGGCATTTATTGACGAATGTAAACATAATCAAGTCAATGAAGCTGATATGGCGGCAATGGAGAAAAAAGGCGTCGATACAGGCTTAAAAGCTATTCATCCTTTAACGGGTGAACAAGTGCCTGTTTGGGCTGCAAATTTTGTATTAATGGATTATGGCTCAGGTGCGGTAATGTCTGTGCCAGCGCATGATCAACGAGATTATGAATTTGCTAAAAAATACGGCCTTGAAATAAAACAAGTTATTACTGCTCAAGACGCTGATGATATAAATACGGCTGCGATCACCGAAAAAGGCACACTAATTAATTCTGCTGAATTTGACGGTTTAACCTTTGATACAGCATTTAAAACCATTGCTGAAAAATTACAAAGCGAAAATAAAGGTAAAATCACCGTAAATTACCGTTTGCGTGATTGGGGAGTTTCTCGCCAGCGTTATTGGGGAACACCAATTCCAATGTTACAACTTGCTAATGGTGAGTCAGTGCCCGTTCCAGCTGAACAATTACCGGTAGAGTTACCTGAAGACGTGGTTATGGATGGCGTAATATCGCCAATAAAAGCCAATAAAGAATGGGCAGAAACTACTTATAACGGTGAACCTGCATTACGCGAAACCGATACTTTTGACACGTTTATGGAATCATCATGGTATAGCGCACGTTATTGTTCGCCTGATTATCAAGACGGTATGTTAGATACTGAAAAAGCTAACTATTGGTTACCTGTTGACCAATATATTGGTGGTATAGAGCACGCTATTTTACATTTACTTTATGCGCGTTTTTTCCATAAATTATTACGTGATGTGGGTTTGGTCGAATCTGACGAACCTTTTAAGCGTTTACTCTGTCAAGGTATGGTATTGGCTGATACTTATTATCGTGAAGCCGACAACGGTGCTCAAGACTGGATAGCACCAAATGATGTTAACGTTGAGCGTAACGACAAAGGTCAAGTAATATCAGCAATCAGTAAAATTGATGGCAAACCCGTTAAGTCTGCTGGTATGAGTAAAATGTCAAAATCAAAAAATAATGGCATTGATCCTCAATCAGTTATTGAACAATTTGGCGCTGACACCGTACGCTTATTTATTATGTTTACTTCTCCACCAGAGCAAACCCTTGAATGGTCTGACTCAGGCGTAGAGGGTGCTCATCGTTTCTTAAAACGAGTATGGAAACTTACTGTAGACTTTAAATCTGCGGGTAAAGCGCCAGAATTAACAGGTTTAACACTTAATAGTCAACAAAAAAACTTGCGTCGTGAACTACATAAAACTATTGCTAAAGTCAGTGATGATATTGGTCGTCGCAATACCTTTAATACCGCTATTGCTGCAATTATGGAGTTAATGAATCATCTAAGTAAAGCCCCACTAGTAAGTGATGAAGATAAAGCGGTAATGCAAGAAGCGGTACGAGCTGTTATTTTAATGCTAACCCCTATTGTTCCGCATTTAAGCCATCAATTATGGGAAAATATTAACGACGGTAAAACTCAAGTTGAAGATGAATTATGGCCTGTTGTTGATAACAGTGCTTTGGTTGAAGATGAAAAATTAATCATTGTACAAGTCAACGGTAAAGTTCGAGCAAAAATAACCATTGCCGCTGATTTACCGCAAGCTGAAGTAAAAAAATTAGCCTTAGCACAAGAGCACGTTAATAAGTTTGTTGAAGGTAATACAGTACGTAAAATAATTTATGTGCCAGGTCGTTTAATTAATATAGTGGCTAACTAATTAATGTTTTTCATTATGAATAAGTTAATGAAACAATACGTTAAAGCCGCTCATACCGTGTTCAGCGTTTTGCTGTTCACGGTGTTACTATCAACTATTTCTAGTTGTGGTTTTAAATTGCGTGGGGATTATTTAATCGCTCCGCAATTACAAACATTATATGTTAGTTCGGTAGATAAACATGGCGAATTAACGCGGCTAGTAAAAAGACACTTAAAAGTTAATCATATTAACATTGCCACAAAGCTAACAAACAAAACGCCTGAATTGCGGATTTTAAAAGATAAATTAGATCGACGCACTTTATCGGTTTTTAAAAATGGTCAAGTCGCTGAATATGAAATTATTTACACGGTTAATTATCAGTTACGCTTACCCAATACCAAAGTTCAATATTTTAGTTTTGATTTAAATCGAGATTATCAAGATGATCCTGATAATGCCTTAGCAAAAAGCCGAGAGCTCTCATTAATGTTAAGAGAAATGCGAATTGAAGCTGCAGATAAAATATTACGAGATTTAGCTCGCGTCAAAATTTAGTAACTTTTTTGAGTAAAATATTACTTAGGTATAGACCATAGCCATGAAAATTTATCATAACCAACTTATTAATACCTTACAGCAAGGCATTAAACCTGTTTGGTTAGTTTTTGGAGATGAACCTTGGCAGAAAAATGATAGTTTAGCGCAAATAAAAGGATGTGCACAGCAACAAGGATTTAACGAGATTATTCGCTTTAGTAGTGATGATAAGTTTGATTGGCAACAAATTATTAATGAGTATCAAAGCCTAAGTCTCTTTGCTAATCAACGTATTATTGAAATTGAATTAACCAACAATAAAATAGGCGATAAAGGTAGTAAGGCGATGTTAAGCCTTAGCGAAAATTTACACCCTGATATAATACTGATTATCCACGGTGCCCGTCTCGATACAGCCAATAGTAATAAAAAATGGTTTAAAACACTCTCCAGCAAAGGCTGCTATTTGCCAATATACGATTTAGAAGGTAAAAGCTTACAACATTGGTTGCAAAGCCATTGCAAAAAATTATCGCTTAAACTTGAGCCTGCTATTTTTCCACTGTTAATCGAATTATTTTCGGGTAATGTACTTGCCTTAGAGCAAGAGTTGCAAAAGCTCGCTATTTTATATGGCTCAAACCCTATTAGCTTAGAGAATGCTCAACAACTTGTGATCAACCAAGCTAAATTTAACCCTTTTCAATTAATTGATGCGCTATTGTTAGGCGATTTAAATAAAATGGTACGAATATTAGATCAACAACAACAAGAAGGTGTTGCCATCACTCAACTTATTTGGTTTGTTCATAAAGAAATAAAACAACTACTTGCCATGCAAGAGCAACTTATTCAACAGGTGAGTCAAAGTGAAGTATTTAAACACTATCGCATTTGGGATAAACGCAAACCCCTTTATCAACAAGCTTTAAAAAATATACCTTTGAGTAACTTACGTAACGCCTTAGTGCGTTTAGCTGATGTTGATTTAGTCAGTAAAACCAGTAGTGAATTTAATTCTTTTATATTACTCGCCGATGTTTGTATTAGTTTATATCACAATAATACTCAGCAACTTTCATTAGCTTATGAATACCACTAATAAAATAAAGCATCTTGGAATTTTAGGGGGAAGTTTTGACCCTATTCATCATGGCCATATAAAGCCAGTTATAGCCGCAGCAAAGCAACTATCATTAAGCCGAGTATTATTAATTCCAACACATATTCCAGCCCATAAACCAAGCCTTGTTGCTACACCAGAGCAACGAGCAACAATGGTAAAACTAGCGTGTAAAGAAGATAAATTATTGCAGTTAGATAACCGCGAATTACAGCGTAATACAACATCTTATACCCTAACGACACTCAAAGAAATAAAAGCAAATAGCCAACAACCGACACACCTTTATTTTTTTATAGGTATGGACTCATTATTAAGCTTTACTACTTGGTATCAACATACTGAAATACTCTCACTTTGCCATTTAGTGGTAAATACCCGCCCTAACTTTAATTTAAACACCGCCAATGCCGCAACTATTGCACTACTTAACAAGCATAAAGTAAAAACAATAGAAAAACTAAGGCAACAACCTTTTGGTGGCATTTACTTTACTCAAACAACTGAAGAAAATATTTCATCCACACAAATTCGTCATCAACTACAGCAAGGGAAAAACTGTACTGAGCTTATACCTGAAGCGATTTATCGTTACATTAAAAAGCAACAACTCTATCTAAATTAGCTTAAAAGCTATTAAACGAAAATTCGCTATTAATTCTACTAATAAAAAATGTTATTATTGTCAAGATTCGATAATTAACTTAGGAATAATACCTTGCAAAGTGAAGCATTAAGTGCATTTGTTACAGAAAAACTAGATGATATGAAAGGGCGAGATATCGTTACTCTTGATATTTCAGAAAAATCAGATTTTGCCGATTTTATGGTAATTTGCTCTGGTAACTCAAACCGCCATGTTAAATCTTTAGCTCAGCACATTAGTAGTGAGTGTCGCAACATAGGCGTTGAGCCATTGGGCATTGAAGGTAATGATGTGGGTGAATGGAGTTTAGTTGATTTAGGCGATGTTATTGTACATATCATGGTTGAAGAAACTAGAGACCGCTACCAACTTGAAAAGCTTTGGGAAAAAGAATAACCCTCTATGCGTTTAACTCTTTATGCCGTTGGTAATAAAATGCCAGCATGGGTAAGCCAAGGTTTTAATGAATACAGCCGTCGTTTTCCTCGTGATTTAAGTTTTAACTTAGTTGAAATTCCGCCTGGAAAACGTGGCAAAAATGCAGATATTTCCCGAATATTAGCTAAAGAAGGCGAATTAATGTTAGCGGCAATTCCTAAAGGATCGCGCATTGTCACCTTAGAAGTTGAAGGAAAACCTTGGACTACACCACAATTAGCACAGCAATTAAAACGTTGGCAGTTAGATAGCCGCGATGTTGCATTACTTGTTGGTGGGCCAGAAGGTCTTGCTCCTGCTTGCATTCAAGCTTCTGAGCAAAAATGGTCTTTATCACCATTAACTTTACCCCATCCATTAGTGCGAGTATTAATTAGCGAAAGTTTGTATCGTGCATGGAGTATTAACAATAACCATCCCTATCATAGAGAATAAAATACTGTCAGCTTAGTTAAGAACTTACTTCAAGCATAAAGACGATATAAAAAGACAAGAGAACAATTTGATTAAAAATAAACGCGTTATTATTAGAAATCATTCTGCCGAGGCTAATTTATTTGCTCGTCGCGCATTTATTGCCTTAATAGGTATTTTTCTTTTATCGTTAATATTATTTAACAATATTTTTTCGCTTGAAGTGAGTTCTTATAAAAAATATCAAACCCGCTCTAACAACAATCGCATAAAATTATTACCTGTAGCGCCTAACCGTGGCTTAATCTATGATAGAAATGGCGTATTATTAGCTGAAAACAAACCGGTTTATAGTTTAGAAATAATTCCTGAACAAGTTAAAAATCTTCCGCAAACCATTAAAGAAATAAGTAAATTACTTAATATATCAGCAGAAAAACAAGCTAAATTTTTTAAAGCAATAAAGCGAAAACGTCGCTTTAAACCTGTTGAATTACAATCACGTTTAAGTGAACAACAAGTGGCTTTATTTTCGGTTAATCAACACAAATATCCAGGCGTTCGCGTTGATGCACGTTTAAAACGTTATTACCCTTTTGGTGATTTAACCACGCATACTTTAGGCTATGAAGCACGTATTAATCGTAAAGATGCGCAACGCCTTGAGCGTGAAAACAAAACAGAAAACTATGCTGCTACACGTGAAATTGGCAAACTTGGTTTAGAAAAATATTATGAAGACATTCTTCATGGCACTATTGGTCACCAAGAAGTAGAGGTAAATAGCCAAGGGCGTATTATTCGTACTTTAGACTTTACTCCACCTATTCCTGGCAAAGATTTAATACTCACACTCGATATTGAACTACAAATGATCGCAAAACGTGCCATGCAAGGAAAACGAGGAGCCGTTGTCGCTATCGATCCTCGCGATGGTAGTGTTTTGGCTATGTATTCAAACCCCAGTTACGACGGTAATTTATTTGTTCATGGGATCAGCAGTAAAAATTATAAAAAATTGCTGCATTCTAAAGATTTACCTTTAATAAACCGCGCATTACAAGGTTATCCTCCCGCTTCAACGGTAAAGCCTTTTATGGCGGTGTTAGGGCTTAAAGATGGTGCCATTACTCCACACACAAAATTTTGGGATCCTGGCTATTATAAATTAAAGGGGGTTGATCATAAATATAGAGATTGGAAACCTTCAGGTCATGGTAGTGTCGATATAACCAAAGCCATAGAACAATCCTGTAATGTTTACTTTTATAACTTAGCCTTTAAATTAGGGATCACAAAAATTAGTGATTGGATGGAAAAATTTGGCTTTGGTGATTATACGGGTATCGATTTAAGCGAAGAAAGCAGTGGCATATTACCCAGCGCACAATGGAAACGTGCTCGTTATAATCGTTCGTGGTACACAGGTGAAACCTTATCAGTAGGTATAGGACAAAGTTATTGGTCAGTAACTCCATTACAATTAGCACAAGCGGTGACTATTTTAGTCAATAAAGGCAATATTAATATTCCTCATTTACTCAAAGCAACTACCTCACATACAAGTGATACAAATAAGTCTTCGACCAATAAGAGCACAACTGAAAATGTTCACTATGAAGGCAAAGCCCCGATTGTATTAAAACACCCTATTTATTGGGATATTGTCCTTAATGCTATGCATAATACCATACAAAAAAAACACGCCACTGGCCATCCTGGTTTTGTTAACACCCATTACGATGCGGCGGGTAAAAGTGGTACCGCGCAAGTTGCCAATAAGGCGCAAAACACTAAATATGATGCAACTAAAGTAAAAGAAAACAAACGCAACAATGCCATGTTTATTGCTTTTGCTCCTTTTAAAGCACCAGAAATAGTAGTTGCTGTTGCCATAGAAAATGTTTCTAAAGGTGGCGGCGGCACCAATGCAGGGCCAGTGGCTCGACAAATTATGGATCAATACTTTGGTAAACGCACTTTTAGTAGCCCAGTATTACCTTTACCTAAAGGAGTAAAATAATGCGCAGTACCGGACAAGATCAACAAAAAAAAGCATCCTTTTGGCAAAGAATTCATATTGATTTACCTCTCTTATTAGGTCTTTTATCGTTAATGACTTTAGGTTTATTTGTCGTTTATAGCGCAGGTGGTCAAGAAATAAATATCGTCATTAAGCAAGTCACTCGTATAGGCATTAGTTTAGCGGTTATGATCGCTATTGCACAAATTCCCCCATTAACTTATCAAAAATGGGCCGTACCTATGTTTGTTATTGGTATAGGGTTGCTTGGCGCAGTACTTTTATTTGGTCATGTTGGTATGGGGGCGCAACGCTGGTTAAATATTGGCTTTATTCGTTTTCAACCATCAGAAATTATGAAACTAGTTGTACCAATAATGATCGCTTGGTTTATTAGCCAACACAATTTACCTGCAAAGCTTCATCACATTTTTATCGCTTTTATATTAGTCTTGATCCCAACTTTACTTATTGCAAAACAACCCGACTTAGGCACGTCTTTATTAATTGCTAGTTCAGGTATTTTTGTTATTTTTCTTGCTGGCGCTAGTTGGCAATTAATTGCTGTTTGTGTGGGATTAGCTTCAGCCTTTGCACCAATATTATGGATGTTTTTGATGAAAGATTATCAAAAGCAACGGGTACTCACTTTTTTACACCCTGAACAAGACCCCCTTGGTAGCGGCTATCATATTATTCAATCAAAAATAGCCATTGGTTCAGGCGGCATTCATGGTAAAGGCTGGCTACAAGGCACTCAATCACAATTAGAATTTTTACCAGAACGTCATACTGACTTTATCTTCGCAGTATTTAGTGAAGAATTTGGTTTAATTGGTGTCAGTATTTTGTTATTAGTATATATGGCAATTGTAATGCGTGGTTTATGGATAGCTAACAAAGCTCAACACGCGTTCACTAAACTTTTAGCGGGCAGTTTAACACTAACGTTTTTTGTCTATGTGTTTGTTAATATAGGTATGGTATCAGGCTTATTACCCGTTGTAGGAGTGCCATTGCCGTTAGTTAGTTATGGTGGCACGTCAATGGTAACGCTCATGGCTGGTTTTGGTATTATTATGGCTATTGGTACACATCGCAGGTTTAATGCTTAGCTTTTATTAAATAACAATTTTCATTTTTGCTTAATACTTAAATAATAAGCTTTGAGATAACATGAACAAACTTTTACCTTTATTTATCGTAATATTATTCTCAACAGTATTACTTAATGCTTGCTCCTCGAATACTGGACGCTATCAACAGCAACAGGATAGTACGCCATCACGTTTGCCACAATCACATGAATTAGTAGACGCTATACCTCATTTTGAAGCGAAAAGTAAAGGCGGAAACCGTGACTACACTGTTTTAGGAAAAAACTATGTAGTGTTAAAAAGTGCCAAAAACTTCAAACAAACAGGCATAGCCTCTTATTATGGCAATAAATTTCATGGCCATTTAACTTCAAATGGCGAAATTTACAATATGTATAGTATGAGTGCTGCCCATAAAACTCTGCCATTACCAAGTTATGTCAAAGTAACAAATCAAAATAATAATAAATCAGTCATTGTACGTGTTAATGACCGAGGACCATTTCATGACAATCGTATCATTGACTTATCTTACAGCGCAGCGTACAAGCTTGGTATGCTAAAAACAGGCACCGCCCCTGTTACCATTAGTGTTATTAATATTAACAAGACTCCTGATATTATGTTGGCTCACACGACAGAAAATACACCAAAGCTTTCGACAAGTGTTATCCCCAAAGCAACCAATAATGTCTTTATTCAAGTCTTAGCCACTAGCGATCAAGCAAAAGCCCAAAATACAGCTAATGCCCTCACCGCCCTGTATCAACAACCCGTTAACTACTTAACCCAAAATGGTATCTTTAAAGTACAAATAGGCCCACTTAGCAACAACAATATTATTCAAGAATTATTAGAAAATTTAAAACAAAGTGGTTATCCAAAAGCTTTTCAGCGTAAAAAAAATTAAATCATCATATTTTTTTACATTCAATATCAATAACCCTTATATCTTGTATGGTATTCATTAATAAAAGTGCTACAATATTCGCTAATTTTTCAACCATTTCCATTAACCGTTGTCAAACGGTTATCTTTTTATTGCATGAGAAAAATACATGACCATCAGTATAAGTAGTACACGTAAGAAACTGATCACACTATTCGCTTCTGCCACGCTTGTTTTTACAAGCTTTAGTCAAGCCGCAACCGTTATTCCTAAGCCGCCAGCGATTAATGCAAAAGGCTATATATTAATTGATTATACAACCAATAAAGTCATTGCCGAAGGTAACGCAGATACACAACTTGCCCCCGCTAGCCTAACAAAAATGATGACCAGCTATATTATCGGTAAAGAACTGCAATCAGGTAATATATCAAATGATGATAAAGTGCGTATTAGCGAAAATGCTTGGGCAAAAAACTTTCCTGATTCCTCTAAAATGTTTATTGAGGTTGGTACAGAAGTCCCCGTTAAATTATTAAACCAAGGGATTATTGTTGCTTCAGGAAATGATGCTTGTGTTGCTATGGCTGAATACATTGCTGGAAGTGAAAGTGCATTTGCCGACTTAATGAATGCTCACGCACAAGAATTAGGCATGAATTCTAGCTTTTTTGAAAATAGCCATGGCTTACAAAGCCCAAATCATGTGACAACTCCACGTGATATGGCGATTTTAGCAAAAGCGATTATTAAAGAAATTCCCGAAGAATATAAAATTTATTCAGAAAAATCTTTTACCTACAACAATATTAAGCAATATAATCGCAACGGCTTATTGTGGGATAAAAGCATGAATGTTGATGGTATGAAAACAGGTCATACTTCAGTTGCAGGTTATAGTTTAGTCGCCTCCGCCACAAAAAATGGTATGCGTTTAATTTCGGTAGTAATGGGAACAAAAAGTGCCCGTGCTCGTAAAGTTGAAAGTAAAAAATTATTAAACTACGGCTTTCGTTTCTTTGAAACTATCACCCCATATAAAGCAGGTGAAAAATTTGCGTCTAACCGAATATGGATGGGTGATAAACCAGAAATTGATTTAGGCATATTAACAGATACACCAATTACCATTCCTCGCGGTCAACGAAAAAATTTAAAAGCTAATTTTAAGTTGGATAAACAACTAACCGCCCCTATAACTAAAGGTGAAGTTGTTGGTAAATTATTTTTACAGTTAAATGGCGAAGATATTGCTCAATATCCTTTAGTAACTTTAGAAGAAGTTAACGAAGGTGGTATATTCAGTCGCTTAATGGACTATATCAAATTACAATTTGCTAACTGATCCTAAGATTAACTTAGGCTTTACCATGTATTTTGTTTTTAAAAGATAAAGAGAAATAAGATGAAAACCAAGTTTGATGAATTATTGGATTTTCCAACAGTTTTAAACTTTAAAGTTATGGGTATTGCTTGCGAAGAGCTTCCTGATTTAATTATTAGTGAATTGCAAAAACACACCCCAGGTGATTATTCACCTAAAATAAAACCAAGCTCAAAAGGAAATTACCACTCAGTATCTATTGCCGTAACGGTAACGAGCAAAGAACATATTGAAACTATTTATAAAACACTTACTGCAATAGAAGAAGTAAAGTACGTTCTTTAAATAAAATTCATTTAAGATCAAGTTTTCAATTTTAAATTCGGATATAATAATTATATCCGAATTTTTCTATTCAGTATGATTTAAAAACCTATTGAGAAAAACATTGAATAATAGCGCAATAAATAACACCCTAGTGATCAGGCAACTTGCTAATATGGACTATGTTCAAGTTTGGCAGGCAATGCAAAATTTTACCGACAATAGAGATGAAACCACAGTAGATGAACTTTGGTTAGTCGAACACCCTCCTGTATTTACTCAAGGGCAAGCGGGTAAAGAAGAACATTTACTTATGCCGGGTGAAATTCCTATCGTTAAAGTCGATCGTGGTGGACAAGTCACCTATCACGGACCAGGCCAACAAGTTATTTATTTTATGATCAACCTGCGCCGCCGTAAAATTGGTGTTCGCCAATTAGTCACCTTAATTGAAGATGGCATCGTTGCTGCATTAAATGATTATGGTATAACAGCAGCGGCAAAAGCTGATGCACCAGGTGTTTATGTTGATAATAAAAAAATAGCATCACTAGGTTTGCGCATCCGAAAAGGCTGCTCATTTCATGGTTTAGCGCTCAATGTTAATATGGATCTCGAACCATTTTTACGTATTAACCCTTGTGGCTATGCAGGTTTAGAAATGATCCAAACCTCAGATATATCTTCACTTAATAATGTAGAAGATGCAGGTAATGCATTAACTAAACATTTAATACAATTATTCCATGCAACCGATATTCGCTATGAAACAGGACTAGCTAACTCATGACCACAGACACAACTAAAGTAAAAAGTACTCGTGTAGCTCCCGGCACAAAAATGCGTGATGCCGACAAAATGGCACATATTCCGATTAAAGTTGTGACCTCTGAGCGTGAAACCATGTTAAGAAAACCCAGTTGGTTAAGAATAAAATTACCCCGCAGTTCTGAACGTATTGATGGTATAAAAGCAGCATTACGTAAACATAAATTACATTCGGTATGTGAAGAAGCCTCTTGCCCTAACCTCTCGGAATGTTTTAATCATGGTACCGCCACTTTTATGATTTTAGGCGACATTTGTACACGTCGTTGCCCTTTTTGCGATGTTGGTCATGGTCGTCCATTAGCCGCCGATCCGCAAGAGCCTGAAAAACTAGCATTAACGCTAAAAGACATGAAACTTAAATATGTGGTTATCACTTCAGTTGATCGTGATGATTTACGTGACGGCGGCGCACAACAATTTGCCGACTGTATTAAGCAAATAGATAAACACGCACCAAACACTAAAGTTGAAATATTAGTACCCGACTTTCGTGGTCGTATGGACAGAGCATTAGACATTCTTAATCAAACACCGCCTGATGTCTTTAATCATAATTTAGAAACCGCACCACGCTTATATACCAAAGCTCGCCCTGGAGCAAACTATCAATGGTCATTAGATTTATTGAAAAAATTTGGCGAAGCTAACTCTGAAGTTCCCACAAAATCAGGCTTAATGGTTGGTTTAGGCGAAACGAACGAAGAAATATTGGAGGTAATGCATGACCTGCGTAGCCACGGCGTAACTATGCTAACCATAGGTCAATATTTACAACCGAGTAAACATCACTTACCTGTAGAGCGTTATGTACATCCTGATGAATTTGCTATGTTTCAACGCGAAGCCATAAAAATGGGCTTTAAGCACGCAGCTTGTGGGCCTTTAGTACGCTCAAGTTACCATGCCGACAAACAAGCAGCAGGTGAAGAAGTGAAATAATTAATTATTCATTAAAAATCAATAGCTTAATAATAATTTAACACACCAATAGCTAACAATATTTTATTGTTAGCTATTTTATTATCGTTACAGCAAAATTTTTGCTAAAATGCGCTCCCTTTACGAATTATTATCATT
>WGGB01000222.1 GCA_015491935.1 Alteromonadaceae bacterium | reverse complement strand
GTATTATACCAATCTCATAAGCTAAGTGATCATTTCTATTGGTTAAAATCACCAACTACTGCGCTATTTATTTTACAATTAGAACAATTAGTTATTAAAATAAATGCCTTGTATTTGGCAATTTTACCTACGTATAAAGTAGATCACTTAATTAATGAAACTGGTATTAGGTTTTAAATAGTTTAAAAATATTAGCTGTAAACGGTTAACCCCTTTCAAAAAAACCTTCTACACGAAATGCTATCCCTGGAGATGTAGTAAAGTTATTTTTTTTTACCCATTCTAAAAAAGGTTCTACTTCAAAAAATAGCCAAGATCTTAAGGCATTAAAACGATAACGATAACTAAAATTATACCTTTCTGCAAAGCTACCGTTATGGCTTGCATAACGTCCTTGTGCAACTAAACCTAGTAATGTTGCACTTTTATCATTGAGTTGGTGTAAATGATAAAAACCGTAATTCCACTTTTGTCCATTGTATGATTCTGAGGCTCTAATGCTGTAGCTTATACGGTATTGTTGGTTTTTTTTTGCTTGATAATTGTATTCTAGTAATACTCGAGCGCCTAAACCATCACGCATAAAATAAAAAACAGCAGGCTCTATCTTTATACTATAAATATTATGCCAAACAAATAAACGGCTATGACGGTAGCGCATAAATAAATCACCACTTGAAAAACCGATGCGCGTATCGGTAAATTTATTTCGTTCATTATTATTAATGTAACGTAAAGCTGTTGAAAAAGAATCTTGGTTAAATGTTTGTGTTCTATTTAAGGTATCTAAAGGTAAATTGTTAAGTTCTTCTTCATTATTGTCTGATAATATAATATCTGCACGATTTTGTAAGTTAGGTAATAAAAGTTTTATTCTAAAACGTGTTTTAAATTGAGTATAATCACCGCGTTCAGGTAGCCAGCCTAACCTAATTTTAGCACTAGTTTTAGGGTGTTTTTGTTCATTAAGTTCTAACGTAAAAAAACTATCAAACCAGATCGCTGATTGATACACAGAATCAGTAATAGTGTCATGAAGGCTATCACTCCACTCATCATGATATTCAATCGTAATTGTTTCTACCGGCTTTTTAAGTGGTTTCTTGAGTTTTTGTTTCTCAGTAGTTGCTGTTTGTATGTCTTGAGTGTTTGTTTTTGAATGACTTTTAGATAAATTAACTTCGTGTGCCTGAGTGGTGATTGAAGTGAGCAATATAATAATTAACCCATATTTACTATTTAGCATTAAATAAATCCTTCTAAAATTGTTTTATCTCAAGTTAATACTGGGTAATAGATGTTTTTTATCATGGAAACATTATAATAGATTTTAATATAATTAGTATAATATAGATTTTTTAGAGAGGAGAAATTTATGGGTGGTATAAGTGTTTGGCAGTTATTAATTATTGCTGTGATTGTTGTTTTACTTTTTGGTACTAAAAAATTACGCGGTTTAGGTAGTGACTTAGGTGGTGCTGTTAAAGGTTTTAAAAAAGCGATCAGTGATGAAGATGCTAAAAAAACGACTGAATTAGGTGATAAAACGGTTAATTCTGTACAAGCAGAAAAAAAACAAGCTGAAAAAGAACAGCACTAATGTTTGATATTGGTTTTTGGGAATTAGTACTTATTTCGGTGATCGGTTTAGTGGTGCTTGGCCCTGAACGATTACCGGTTGCCATCAGAACTGTGCGCGGATGGATTGCTAGCGTTAGAGGTTTTAGTAATAATATTAAAACTGAATTAACTGAAGAATTACGCATTCATGAATTACACAGTAATTTAAAAAAGGCTGAACAGCAAAATATGCAAAATTTAACGGCAGAAATGTCTGATTCAGTTAAATCATTGCAAGAAGCTGCGGCTATGGTAACGCGTCCTTATGAAAAAGATTCTAAAGACGATAAAGCAAGTGCAGAAATTTCTTCAGTACCATCAACAACTCCAAAAGATGAAAAGCCAACTGAATGACCTCTACAGCACAAGCTTATACTTTGTTTGACCATTTATTAGAATTACGTACACGCTTATTACGCATAGTGTTAAGCGTTATTGTTATTTTTTGCTCATTAATTTATTTTGCCCAAGATATTTATCAATATTTAGCACAACCTTTGTTAGCAACAATGCCTATAGGGTCACAAATGATAGCGACAGATGTAGCTTCACCTTTTTTTGCTCCCTTTAAATTAACGCTAGTCTTGTCTTTTTTTCTTGCTATGCCATTTATTTTATACCAAATATGGGGATTTGTTGCGCCAGGTTTATATCGTAAAGAAAAGCGTTTAATTGCCCCTTTAATGTTTGGTAGTACTCTATTATTTTATGCAGGGATTGCGTTTGCCTATTTTGCGGTGTTTCCTGTTGTTTTTGCATTTTTCTCGTCAGTTGCTCCTGAAGGAGTAACCATAGCAACGGATATTAGTAGTTATTTAGATTTTGTTTTAAAGTTATTTTTTGCCTTTGGGGCTGCTTTTGAAATTCCAGTCGTCATTGTTTTACTGTGTTGGACCGGAGTTACAACACCTAATAGTTTACGTAATAAACGCCCTTATGTTGTTGTCGGTGCTTTTGTTATTGCTATGCTATTAACACCACCAGATATAATCTCACAAACCATGCTTGCCGTACCTATGCTATTATTATTTGAAATCGGCATCATAGTGGCATCATTTTATGCAGGAAATGAGGTAAATGATGATGAAAATAATGAAGTCGAAACAGAAGTTAGTGAAACGGTAACGAAATCAGATACTATAAAAAATCAAAAATAAAAATTAAGGCTATTAATTAATGCAACACTATATAAAACGAATGGTTACACGAGGACTTTTATTTACGATAACGGTTTTTGCTTTTTATACGCAAGCGGCTAGTCATAATTTATTAAATTGTATTAGTATTAGCGATAATCAACAACGGTTAGCTTGTTACGATGCTATTGCCAAACAACAGCAAGCGAAGAAAGATAATAAGTTCAATAAAGTTAATACACCCGTCGCAAAACCTGTACTCGTGGTTAATCAACCAAAAATACCATCATTAACTACATCAACAGTGAAAGCGCCACAAGTAAATAAAACAGTATTAATTGATAATTTTGGGCAAAAAGCACAACTTAAAAAAACAGTTGACTCAGTAGAGTTTACTATCAAGTCAGCTCAGCTTAATCTAAGAAAAAAATGGTATTTAACCTTTGATAATGGTCAAGTTTGGCGTGCTGCTGAAACTGGACTTAGACTTAAAGCGGGTAATAAAGTGATTATTAAGCATGGTGCACTAGGTTCATATTCACTCAAGAAGACAGGCTCACATAGAAGTATTCGAGTAAAAAGAATAAAGTAATCAATACAATCGACTAAAGACCTAAATTCAAGAGACAATAACTTGATAGATATTGGTGTTAATTTAACAAATTCACGTTTTGCAAAAGATTATGATGATGTATTAAAACGAGCAAAGCTAGCGGGTATTCAACATTTATTAATTACCGCTCCCGATCTTGCTAATACCCAGCAAGCTATTGAGTTATGTCAAAATGATAGCCGTTTTTTGTCTTGCACTGCTGGGGTTCATCCTCATGATGCTGACAATGTTAGCCAAGACTATATCGCGTTGTTATCTCAGTTAGCTCAACATTCCTCTGTTAAGGCGATTGGTGAATGTGGATTAGATTTTAATCGTAATTTTTCAACGCCAGAGAACCAACTTGCAGTATTTAAAGCTCAACTATCATTAGCTGCGCAATTAAATAAGCCGTTGTTTTTACATCAACGAGAAGCTTTTGATGTATGGTTTGAATGTTTAACGCCTTATTTTGATAAAATACCAGCGATGGTGAGCCATTGCTTTACGGGCGATAAAAAACAGTTGATGTGCTGTTTAGATGCGGGCATGTATATTGGCATTACAGGTTGGTTATGTGATCCACGCCGTGGTGTCGAGTTACAAGAATTGGTTAAGTATATTCCCTTAGATCGTTTATTAATTGAAACCGATGCACCCTATTTAACGCCAAAAAACATAAAACCTAAGCCTAAAAGTAGTCGTAATGAACCCTGTTATTTAAGCTATATTGTTGTTAAATTAGCTGAAAAAATGCGCTACAGTGTTGATGAATTGATAATGCAAACCACATTAAATGCGCAACAAGTTTTTAATTTAAAACAACTAAAAGGGGGTGAAAATGACTAAATATTTAATATTGTTAACCTTACTTGTTAGTTCTGTGCTTGTTGCTGCGCCTATTTATAATGTTGGCACTATAGATCAGCGCATTGTGGTTAATGATTATTGGCGCATAGTATCACCAGAAAAAATCACCACTAATAATATTGCCACACTGGATAAATCGGCTTGGAAACAGCTTAAAAATAAAGCCATCTTAGTCAATAATAACTCCAAGGGAAATTGGTTTGTTATTGAATTATTCAATAATGCTACGAGTGATAAATGGCTTTATTTCACCCTAGGCAATAATCCGTTTATTACCAAGGCGCAACTTTACACTCAAAAAAATAAAGCTGCGGTAAGCGATGCATCATTAATATTACAAAACAATAATTTACGTATTAATCATTTATATGTACCAGCGAATAGTACATTGCGTTTGTATTTGTTTGTGGTGAGTGAAGAAAATATCACCTTAAATGTAGATTTATATGATGAGGCGAGTTTTATTGACTTAACCAGTAATAAACACTTTAATTCAGGGCTTGCCATTGGCGGCATTATCTTTTTGGCTTTGGTTGAATTATTGTGGTTTTTTGCAACAGGCTTAAAGAGTGCTTTATTACTGACGGGCTATTTTATTATTAGGGCGATGTTGCTGGCATTACTCTTAGGTTGGAATTTATATTATTTACTGCCACAAATGCCTGAATTGCGAGGTGTGGCCTTACCTTTATTAACCGCACTGGCTTCAATCTTTTTTCTTTGGTTTATTATTGAACTCTTCAATCTTAAACACGAAGACAAAAAACTAGCACGTTTTATCCGCTATTTTTGTTGGTTAATATTGCTTTATATGCCATTAAGCTTACTTTTTAATGTGGCGCAAAATATTACTATTAGCATTCTTATTTATATGTTGACCACTACGCTATTGGTTATTATTGCTTATTTTTTAATTAAACGAAAAAATCGTTTAGGTGCTCTACTTGCTTTTATTTCGTTATTACAATTTATTTTTATGGTCATTATTATTGTTAGCACAATATGGTTTGGCGTTAGCTTTGTTGAGTATCATGATATTTTGTTTTACGTTGCCTTTTGGTTAAATGGTTTACTGATCAGCTTTTTATTGAGTCGACAATATTTCTTTGAAGTACAAGACAAAGAAATAGCACAACGATTAGCGGTAGAAAATGCTATTAGTTCTGAGAAGGCACAAAAAGAACTTTATAATTTACAACAAGAAAATCAAGAAATATTAGAACAACACGTGCAAGAGCGCACGTTAGAGTTGAATATTGCGTTGCAAGAATTAGAAGCCGCCAACCAAGAACTTGCTCGTAAAAATACTATTGATGAATTAACAGGATTAAATAACCGTCGTTTTTATGATCAAAAAATACTAGCAGAATTTCGTCGTAGTAAGCGTAACTTAACGCCGTTGAGTTTAGTGTTAATTGATATTGATCATTTCAAACAGGTTAATGACACCTATGGTCATCAAGCTGGTGATTTATGTTTGCAACATTTAGCCAAAATAATTAAAGAGAATTTAAAACGTAGCACCGATATTGGCTGTCGTTATGGTGGCGAAGAATTTTGTTTAATTATTCCTGACACCGACACGTTAGGAGCCATTGAGCTTGCCGAAAATTTACGACAAAAAGTGAGTATTGCAAATTTTGAATTTGAACAACAAAGCATAAAAATCACCATTAGTTGTGGCGTGGCTACCTATACTCAAGAAGATGATGCTAGCCCAGAAAAATTATTTGCTGCGGCAGACAAAGCTTTATACAAAGCTAAAAGCAATGGTCGCAATCAAACATGGCAATTTTCACTAAAAGATTTATAACGCATAAATTTAATAGACAGTGTTTAATATGTATCGTATTAAACACGTTTATTTCAACACTATTTCGGAGTTTTTAAAATGAGCAATTCTTTTGGACAATACCCAGCTCGTCGTTTACGTCGAATGCGTACGGATGATTTTAGCCGTCGCTTAATGGCTGAAAATCAATTAACGGTAAATGACTTAATTTATCCTGTTTTTGTCTTAGAAGGTGAAAATAAGCGTGAAGCTATTGCCTCAATGCCCGGTGTTGAACGCAAAAGTATTGATTTATTA
>WGGB01000221.1 GCA_015491935.1 Alteromonadaceae bacterium | reverse complement strand
GTATAAATACACAGTCCTAAGTGTAGTTTAATTATAAGGATATTACATTATGGCATCACCTTTTTTGCAAGCGGTTAGAGAACAAATGCGTATGAAACGCTATGCTAAGCGTACTATTGAAAATTATTGCTATTGGATCAAACATTTTATTCATTTCAATGATAATAAGCATCCATCAGTTTGCCATAATACTGAGGTTGAAAATTATCTATCTTATTTAGCCAATCAATGTTTAGTTGCGCCAAAAACACAAGCACTTGCTTTAAATGCTGTTGTCTTTTTATATCGAGAAATTTTAGCAACACCTCTCACATTAACACTCAACTTTAATAAAACGAGTACTCAGCCCAAACTTCCAGTTGTGTTAACCATAGATGAAATATCACTATTATTAAAACATTTACCTGCCCAAGTTGCTTTGCCTTGTCAGTTACTTTATGGGAGTGGTTTGCGTTTAATGGAAGCCGTGAGGTTGCGCGTTCAAGATATTGATTTTGATTATCTATCAATTCAAATTTGGCACGCGAAAGGTGGCAAGCATCGACGAGTGACCTTAGCCAAAGAATTAGTACAGCCTCTTAAAAATCAAATAGCTAAAGCAAAGTTATATTACCAGCAAGATATGCGTAATGAATATTACCAAGGCGTTTGGTTGCCGTATGCGCTTGCAAAAAAATCCCCTAAAGCCTCAAAAGAATTCAATTGGCATTATGTTTTTCCGTCTATACAACTGAGTAAAGATCCTGAAACGGGGTTTATTCGTCGTCATCACATTAATGAAACAAGTCTGCAAAAGGCGATAAAAATAACAAGCCGCAAGTTACAGTTTGAAAAAAACGTCACTTGTCATACATTACGTCACTCTTTTGCTACTCACTTATTACAACGTGGAGCAGACATTCGTACCGTGCAAGAACAGTTAGGGCATAGCGATTTACGTACCACACAAATTTATACTCATGTATTAGAATCAGGTGCAAATGCTGTACGTAGCCCACTTTCAGATATTTTATAATGATAAAAAATAATGATAAAAAGCCTGAGTAACTCTTTAATATCAATTAATCGCTCAGGCTTTAGGGTTACAAGCAATAATTATTTTTCAAAATAAAATTTCTTGCGTTTATGGTTATAGTTACCAATTTCATTCATGGTAGCCGCATCATATAAACGGCCGTTAATCATGGTATAAATAACTTTGTCGCTTTGGCGAATATCTTTACTAACATCACCGTTTACTACCATAATATCAGCGAGTTTTCCTACTTTTAATGAACCAATATTTTTATCTAACCCTAAGGTTTTTGCAGGGTTTATGGTTGCAGTACGAATAGCTTCAAGAGGTGTCATACCACCTTGTGCCATCATCCACATTTCCCAGTGCATGGCTAAACCTTCACGCTGTCCATGGCCACCAGCATTAACAATAACACCGGCATCACTCATTACTTTTGCGGTTTTGGCTACATTAAAATGGTTGTAATGACTTTTGGGGGCTTTAATACGGCGCATTGATCGCGGTGCTAAAATTTCCATGGGCACATATTTGCTTAAGCGCGGATGTTTCCATACATCGGTTGTATCATACCAATAGTTTTCACCTGAAATCCCACCATAAGCAACGCCTAATGTAGGTGTATAAGCCGTTTTACTTTGCGACCATAATTGGGTGATGTCGTCGTACACTTTTTCGGTTGATATAGAATGTTCAAGCGTGGTATGTCCGTCTACAACCATAGTTAAATTATGTTCAAGTAGTGAACCACCTTCGGGTACAACCATCATATTAAGCTCTCGTCCCGCTTCAATAATTTCTTGGCGTTGATCTCGTCTAGGTTGATTATAACTTTTTACACTAAATGCACCTGCGGCTTTCATGCGGCTAACATGAAATTTTGCATCGTCTAAGCTATCTACGTGTGAGGTATAGCCTGCAACCGTTGCGCCGTATAAAATAGTACCAGTAGAAAATAAACGGGCGGCAACAATTTCGCCTGATTTTTGCATTTCACTGGCATCAAAAAATTCAGTGGTATCGTTTGACGGATCATGAATCGTGGTAACACCAAAGGTTAACCCAGCGTAGTTTTTCCAGTTTTGTTGAGGAATAATCTCACTACTACCTTGTGGGCCATGCGCGTGTTCATCTACAAGCCCCGGCATAATAGTTTTGCCTGAAGTATCAACAATAAAGGCATCTTTAGGGATGTTAACATCACCTTTTTTTCCTATGGCCACAATTTTGTTGCTTTCAACCAGTAGTACGCCATTGTTAATAATGGTGTCACCTTCCATAGTGATTATTTTGCCGCCGACAAAAGCGACTCTACCGCTGGGTTTATCGGTTTTTTGTTTAAAACCTAAGTGGGTTACTTTTACGTTATTGTTATCTGCTTTTTCTTTTGAATTTTTCTCTATTATCGCAAATAAATGTTGTGTAGACGCTTGATATAAATTAGCACCTAAACTCCAATAAAGCTCATTAGACTTAGCATTCCAGCTAATGTTTTCTCCCGCTCGAGTTGAAAGCTGTTTTACGGGTAAATTACCACCTTTAGGGGCTATATCTATTACTTCGCCACGCTCAACCATAGGCGTTACAAAAACTTTAAAGCGTTCAGCAAAAGCTAAATATTTGCCGTTAGGAGATACGTGATATTCGGTAGAAAACTTGCCTTGATAAAGTTTTTTCTCATGTTGTCCGTCAATATCAATTCGGCTCAAGCTAGGTTTTTTACCATCAAGAACAAAGTAAATTCTGTGATTGTTATTGGCAAAGTGAGGTTGTACGCCATGTTTGCTCACAAGTTTTGCTTTACCGCCTTTACTTGAAACAACATAAATACCCGGATTTAATCCCCACACAGGATCGGTAATAAAACCACCTGATATTTTACGAAACACAATGCTTTTACCATCGGGTGAAAAGCTTGGTTCAATGTATTTTCCCATTTCTTTTAATAGGGTTTTTCCTTTACCACCACGCGACGATACCACGCGAATTTGTCCTTGCTTGTCATCATCCCAAGTGGCAAAAACTATTTTTTTACCGTCACGAGAATAGCTCGGGTTTAATTCAAAATGATCATTTTGACGGGTTAAACGCTTAGGTTTGCCATTAGGTAATTTACGTGTGTAAATATGCCCCATCGCTTCAAAAGTTACCTGTTTGCCGTTGGGCGATATGTCTACATCGCGGAGCATTTTTACGTTAAAGTTATCAAGATCAATATTTTGTTGAAAACGTAATGCGGTTTGAATTTTTTTACTGGTTTTTACATGAAACTCAATATTTTTGGCTTTGTGGGTAGCTAAATTAAGTTGTTTTATTTTGCCGCCAGCCCAAAAAATAATATTTTTACCATTGGGTGTCCAAGTCATGGTTGGATAAACACCGTGAATAGCCCAAGTTTCTTGCATATCACGTTCTAAGTTGTCATACACTAAGGTTTCTTTACCACTGGTTAAGTCGTATAGATATAATTTAGATTGAAAGTCTTCGCGGCTAATAAAAGCAAGTGTTTTACCGTCAGGTGATGGTGTTGGTCTAATTGCGCCACCACGACCTGAAATAATAACGTTAATTTCACCCGTTTCACGGTTAAGTCGCTTTATTTTATAAATACCTTTTTCTGAATCTTTACTGTATTCAAAGTATTTTCCGGGGGTTGAGTCTTGCGAAAAATAAACATATTTACCATCGGGTGAAAAGGCGGGTTCGCCCAAATCTTTTTGTTCATTAGGACGTTTGGTTAATTGTATGCCACTACCGCCAGTTTTGTGATACATCCATACTTCGCCCGCACCTAGTGAACGTGAACCAGTAAAATGTTTTCGCGCAATAATATAATTACCATCAGGTGACCAAGCAGGGCTGTTTAGTAAGCGAAAGCTTTCGGTGGTTATGGCATGGCGGTTTGAACCATCACTATCCATCAACCAAATGTTATCACCACCATCTTCATCAGAGGTAAACGCAATATGTTTACCGTCAGGACTAAAGCGAGGTTGCATTTGCCACGCAATATCTGTCATTAAGGCTTTTGCTTCACCACCCGTTATCGGCATAGTGTAAATATCACCTAATAAATCAAATACAATTGTTTTTCCATCAGGGCTTAAATCAACATTCATCCATGTACCAGAGCGCACATCAATATTTGCTTGCGTAAATTTACCTTTTGGGGCATTTACCGACCATTTTGCCGCTTTTTCTGTCGTTGGTGATGGTATCTTGGTTGTTGCAGCTAAAAGTTGGCTACTAGGTAGTGCAATAGCAAACGTTAATGCCAATACTGAAAACGATTTTTTATGTTTAAAAAAAGACATGAAATTTCCTTTTGTTAATTATTATCTTAGCAAAACATATTTAAAGCTAAAATATAACTATAAATACGATAATTGGTGGCAAATTTAGGGTGAAATATGTTTATTGTGCTTTATTGGTAACCTTTAAAATATGATAGTAGTAGTGCCAAGCTAACGTTGCTCCTCGGCTTAACATAAAT
>WGGB01000220.1 GCA_015491935.1 Alteromonadaceae bacterium | reverse complement strand
TGCCACCTTAGGTTATTATGTTGCATCATCATGGCGATTACCTAAAGATATTTGCCAACTCATTTTACGTCATCACGAACGTGATTTTTTAAATTATTTAGATAATTCAGAAATGCAACTTGCTTTCCCCATACTAAAAATGGCTGAAAATATTGCTTATCAACATAAACATTTTTGCGATTGTGCCGATTGGCATTATTTACAAGACACTGTGTTGACCGTATTAGATATAGATGAAGATCACTATAAAGACATTATTGAAGATATTAGTGAAAATATAGCTTAATGCTATAGTTCAGAATATGAGGCGAATGATTCGATAATGCTCCCTTAAACTCAAGATAATACACTGAATTAATTGATAAATTTAGCCCAAGACAACAATAACTGATGAAAATCATCTAATCCACATTGGCTCATAGTATTAAATTCATCACAATGAAGATCTTCAGATAATAACTGTTCTTTAATGGCTAATTGTTCTGTACTCTCATCCAAAGCGCTATTATGTTCTATGGTGACATCATCTTTCTCGACTAAAACTGAAAATTCGCGCCCTACAATACGTATCTCTTGTGCCTTTCCAGTTTCAACATCATCAATGGCCATCAATAGTTTTTGTAATTTTTGATTATCTTTCGCTAATTCTAACTCTAACCAAGAGCCAATATTCTCATGCTCCATAGAAAACCTAGCACTAGCAACGCCAGTGCTAGGATCTTGGATAAATTCATATTCCATAAAATTTCCTTAGCTACAACAACAATATTATACGTTAAGTGTAGCAAATACTGACGAGTTAAGTGCAATAAGCTATAATATTATTGTTTCTTAATTTCATCTTATAGGTTTAACGTGAAGTCTATTTTTTATTCCTTATTATTCCTTTTATTACCCTTACAATCGTATGCCTTTACTCATGGCGAATTGAGAATCGCAACTTATATTGAAGAGCCTTTTTCATATATAAAAAACAATAAATTAGTTGGTGAAAATATTGAAATAGCTAAATTATTAGCTAAATATGTAAATTTAGACCCTCTTTTTATTCACTGTCCATTTGCCCGCTGTTTAGCTATGGTAAAACATGGTCAGGCTGATATGATTTTTGGTTTACGAAAACTTCCCGAACGAGAGGTCTACCTTACCTTTTTAACCCCACCTTATATGATCCAACATTACCCAGTACGTTTCTTTACGTTAAAGTCAGCAAGCCATCCCATTAAAAAATTTAGCGACTTAAAAGGTTTAACTGTTGGCGTACTGCGAGGGGCAACTTATTTTGATCAATTTGATAAAAGTAAAGAGATAAAAAAAGTTGAATTAACCACTCGAAAACAACTCATTAAAATGCTCTTAAGGGGCAGAATAGATACTTTTTTAGAGCGTGAAGAAACAATAAAACCATTAGTTTCAGCGACAGATTATAAAGAAAAATTAGCCTTAGCTGATTATCTTTACGATCGTGCTTCTGCCACCTATATTGCCATATCAAAGCATTCAAAAATACAGGGTTATCGCAAACAACTTTCCAAAAGTTTACGGAAATTCGTTAACGATGGCACTATTCAAAAACTAATGAAACAACGCATCGAAAGTACAAAGACGGCTACACCTGAATAGGTTAAGTAAAATGAACTTGTTTTCAAAGTGTTAGTCTACTAAAAACCTAACGCTCATTTATTAAATATTTGTAAACAATATGACGGTTGATTGGTTTAACCAAAGGATTGACAACGACTTTCCACAAAACTCCAAAATAAGTAATTTATTGAACAGTCGCGCTTTTATATTGGCGGTGGTTATTCATTTAATTTTAGCATTACTAATGATTAATTTAGTATCACCTACAATAAAAACTTCCCTTCTTAAAAAAGAGAAAGCTCACGTTAAAGCGATCCAAAGCTATTTATATCACAAGCCAAAAACCGTCCAATCAGCGGCGACAAAACAAAAAACTATTACAAAAAAGCTTGTCGCAAAAAAACAGACAAAGCGATTAAAACCTAAGCAGCCCCAAGCAGATAAAAATAATGCGAGCGCACTAAAAAAAATACCTTCATCAACAGCTATACATAGACAAGCTGTACCACAATTACCCACACAGCCAATAACAAGCTCTAAAAACAGCTTGTCATTTTCAGCATTAGAGCAATTACAACAGCTACAACACCAACTTGATCAAAATAATATCGATACCGACGTTAATTACCATAATAGAGCCAGAGGAAAATCTGTTTTCAATGACTTACCTGCTGCGGTTAAACATTCTGAAAAACAATTAACATTAAGTGAAAAAAGAGAAAAAATAACTACTCGTTATGGAGGAAACATCGATATTGTGAAAAATGATGATGGTAATTGTACTTTAATACAAGATTTAAGTAATGTTGGCATGGAAGGTATAACAGCTTTTTCTGGTTTTGGATGTGGACAAACAAAAATGGAGAAAGCTTACGATGCTCACATGGACACAATATTAAGAAAACTAGGGAAGAAAAAATAGTCTTAAAAATAAAAACGCCGCTAAAAGCGACGTTTTTTCTTATGATAAACCAATATATTTAATGTTTAGCTCAAAGCTAGAGGAAATTAGTTCTAGGAAAAAGCGCGCAACCTATGCCAATAGGTGAGCACTTTTGACAACGAAATAATGAACTCTAGCAAAGAGATACTATTAAATTAAGCTTCAGTTTGTAATATCACTTCTTCGGCTTTTTTAGTGTAACTTTCCATGCGATCAAAGTTTAAATAACGGTAAGTATCAGCAGCCGTTGCATTAATTTTGCTAGCATATTCAAAATATTCTGCTGGTGTAGGAATTCTACCTAAAATAGCACCTACAGCAGCTAATTCAGCTGAAGTTAAATACACATTAGCACCATTACCTAAACGATTCGGGAAGTTACGAGTTGAGGTTGACAATACCGTTGAATTATCTGCAACACGTGCTTGGTTACCCATACATAATGAACAACCTGGAGTTTCTACACGTACACCTGCTCGACCATAAATAGAATAGTAACCTTCTTCAGTTAATTGATCTCTATCCATTTTAGTTGGCGGTGTTACCCACATACGCGTTGATAAAGTCCCCCCCGTGTCATCCATATAACCTTCAAGTAATTTACCTGCGGCACGGAAATGACCAATATTTGTCATACATGAACCAATAAATACTTCGTCGATGCTATCACCAGCCACTTCTGATAATAATTTCGCATCATCAGGATCGTTAGGACAACAAACAATAGGCTCTTTAATTTCATTTAAGTTAATTTCTAATACATGTGCGTACTCGGCATCGCTATCAGCTTTCATTAATGATGGATTCGCTACCCATTCTTCCATCGCTTTAATACGACGAGTAATAGTGCGTACGTCACCGTAACCTTCACTAATCATCCACTTAAGCATAACAATATTAGAACGTAAATATTCAGCAACGGCATCTTCTTCTAGCTTAATAGAGCAGCCCGCAGCACTACGTTCAGCTGAGGCATCAGATAATTCAAATGCTTGTTCAACCGTTAGTCCTTTAAGCCCTTCAATTTCTAATACACGACCAGAGAATTCATTTATTTTTCCTGCTTTTTCAACCGTTAATAAACCTTTTTGAATAGCTGTATAAGGAATAGCGTGTACTAAATCACGTAAAGTAATACCTGGTTGCATTTCACCTTTAAAACGAACTAATACTGATTCGGGCATATCAAGTGGCATAACACCTGTTGCAGCAGCAAAGGCGACTAAACCAGAACCCGCAGGGAAAGAAATACCTAATGGGAAACGCGTATGTGAATCTCCACCTGTACCAACAGTGTCAGGTAATAACATACGATTTAACCATGAATGAATAATACCATCCCCAGGGCGAAGTGAAACACCGCCACGATTCATAATAAAATCAGGTAAGGTATGCTGCGTAATCACATCAACAGGCTTAGGATACGCAGAGGTATGACAGAATGACTGCATAACAAGATCGGCAGAAAAACCTAAACAAGCTAAATCTTTTAACTCGTCGCGCGTCATTGGGCCCGTAGTATCTTGTGAGCCTACCGTAGTCATTTTAGGTTCGCAATATTGACCAGCGCGAACACCTTCAACACCACAGGCTTTACCTACCATTTTTTGCGCTAGTGTATAACCTTTATCAGACGGCACAACATCAGCAGGTTTATTAAATAAATCAGTTTCACCTAAACCTAACGCTTCACGAGCACGCCCAGTTAAGCCACGACCGATAATCAGTGGAATACGGCCGCCAGCGCGAACTTCATCAAGCAATACAGGGCTTAATTCAAATTTAGAAATAACTTCACCTACGGCATTTTTAACAACGCCTTCATAAGGATAAATGTCGATAACATCACCCATATTCATTTTTTGTACGTCTAATTCAATCGGTAATGCACCTGAATCTTCCATAGTGTTATAAAAAATAGGGGCTATTTTACCGCCTAAACAAACACCACCACCACGTTTATTAGGAACATGAGGAATATCATCACCCATATACCATAATACTGAGTTAGTTGCTGATTTACGTGAAGATCCCGTACCAACAACATCACCAACATAAGCGAGAGGAATACCATCTTTTTGTAGTGCTTCAATTTGTTTAATTGGGCCCACAACACTAGGCTCATCAGGAATAATACCTTCACGAGGTATTTTTAACATGGCTTTAGCGTGTAATGGAATATCAGGACGAGACCAAGCATCAGGCGCTGGTGATAAATCATCAGTATTGGTTTCACCCGTCACTTTAAATACTTTTACGGTAATTTTTTCGGTAACTTTGGGTTTGTTCGTAAACCATTCACCATTTGCCCAAGACTCAAGTACTTTTTTAGCATAAGCATTACCTGCTTCAGCCTTTTCTTGCACATCATGAAAAGCATCAAACATTAATAATGTTTTTGATAAACCAGCAACGGCAATTGCAGCATTTTTTTCATCATCAAGTAAGTCGATCATAGGAGTAATATTATAGCCACCTAACATAGTGCCTAATAATTCAGTCGCACGCGCGGCATCTAAAATAGGCGAGCTTGTTTCGCCTTTGGCAATAGCAGCTAAAAACCCAGCTTTAACATACGCGGCATCATCAACGCCAGGAGGAACACGATCTGCTAATAATTCAAGTAAAAAACTTTCTTCACCTGCGGGTGGGTTTTTAATTAATTCAACTAATTGAGCGACTTGCTCAGCATTTAAGGGTAAAGGAACAATTCCTTGCGCAGCACGTTCTGCCACATGTTGACGATATTCTTGAAGCACGGTATTTACCTCTGTGATGGGAGATACTTAACAAACTTATGTTAAGCACCTAAAAATAAAAAAATCATGTCCCAATTATAGGCTAAAAACACAAAAAACAGAACAAAACTAAGAGAAAATAGGTAATCACACAATATATAGCTGTTATAAATACAAGCTATATAACTTAACAATCAATAAGTTAAAAGTAAGACAATATTAAGGTAGTAGATATTAGCTTAAACGCAAATATCTACTTTGTAGGGCATTCAATATTAGCGGCTAACGATGGCATTAACAAATTAACAGACTCAAGCTTATGATTAAAAGTTTCAACACCAGCAAGCACCTCCATTTTAAAGCCATAACTTTGACAAAGCTCTAATGAACGACGCATTAAAAATGTCGCCAATTGTGAAAAGTGGGTTTTATTATTGGCCACAACCACTAAATGAAAGCGGTTATCTGCCAGCTTAGTTTGTTTAAATTGTAAATGATGATCAAAATCCCATTGCGCTTGACCATTTTTAATAGGGGCTTGCGCACAGGCCGATAAAAGAAAAAGCATAAAAATGCAAAAACAAAAACGCATCGTTAAATCCTAATAACAATATTTTAAAATAAAATTAGTAATAACGCACATTGAGGTAACAAAAAAAGCCAACCTTTATTTTTAATAATAAAGATTGGCTTTGACTATTATTTATATTGAGGTCATAAACAGCTAGTCTCGCTGCGATAGAATAAACCTACAATATTACTTTTTCTTTTTAAGCGCTTTAGTGTTAGGTAAATCGGTGATTGATCCTTCAAAGATTTCTGCAGCTAAACCGATAGATTCATTTAAGGTTGGATGCGCATGAATAGTTAAACCAACATCTTCTGCATCAGCGCCCATTTCAACCGCTAAACAAATTTCGCCTAACATTTCACCCGCATTAATACCGACAATAGCGCCGCCTAAAACACGACCCGACTCTTTTTCAAAAATCAGTTTAGTTTTACCTTCTGTACGTGCAGAGGCAATAGCACGGCCAGAAGCTGCCCACGGGAAATTAGCAACTTCAATATTTAAACCTTGTTCTTTCGCTTCACGTTCGGTAACACCAACCCAAGCCATTTCAGGATCAGTATATGCAATGGATGGAATACAACGTGGTTCAAAAGTATGTTTTTTACCTGAAATAACTTCAGCAGCAACGTGTGCCTCGTGAACCGCTTTATGCGCTAACATAGGTTGACCAACCACGTCACCAATGGCAAAAATGTGATTAACATTAGTGCGTAATTCATTAGTTACGTTGATGAAACCACGTTCGTCTACATTAACGCCCGCTTTGTCAGCCGCCACTAAATGGCCGTTTGGTTTACGACCCACAGCCACTAAAATTTTGTCATAACGTACTGGTTCTGCAGGTGCTTTTTTACCTTCAAAAGTAACATATAAACCATCGTCTTTCGCTTCAACGGCTACCACTTTGGTAGACAGCATAATGTTGAAGTTTTTCTTGTTATAATTATTATAAATTTTAACAATATCTTTATCGGCCGCAGGTACTAATTGATCAGCAAATTCTACTACTGAAATATTTGAGCCTAACGCATTGTAAACAGTACCCATTTCTAAACCGATAATACCACCACCAAGCACTAACATCTCGGCTGGTACGTCTTCTAACGCTAATGCGCCAGTTGAGTCAATTACACGTGGATCATCGGTTGGAATAAACGGTAAATTAACGACTGAAGAACCCGCAGCGATAATAGCATTGTCAAAAGTAATGTTAGTGACTTCACCATCGTTACCTTCAACCGCAATAGTGTTGCTGCCAGTAAATTTACCGTAACCTGCAACCGTAGTTACTTTACGCGCTTTTGCCATGCCGCCTAAGCCGCCAGTAAGTTGTGCAATTACACTGTCTTTCCAGCTGCGAATTTTATCTAAATCAATTTCAGGTTGACCAAAAGTAACACCATGCGCCGCCATTGCTTTAGCATCGTCAATGACTTTAGCTACGTGTAATAATGCTTTTGATGGAATACAACCCACGTTTAAACATACACCACCTAAAGTTTTACGGCTTTCAACTAAGACAACATCTAGGCCTAAATCTGCTGCACGAAATGCAGCTGAATAGCCACCAGGTCCTGCGCCTAACACTACTACTTGAGTTTTGATATCACTCATAATTTTCCTCATTAAACTTGTTTAACTGTT
>WGGB01000219.1 GCA_015491935.1 Alteromonadaceae bacterium | reverse complement strand
GTATTCGCGAAGAAGAAGAAGCAGAGATAGATATGACTCCAATGTTGGATATCGTATTTATTATGTTAATATTCTTCATTGTAACCACTTCTTTTGTTAAAGAAGCTGGTATTGAAGTAAATAAACCAAAAGCAGCACATCAAACTAAACAGAAGTCGGCTAATATTTTTATTGCGATAAAAGACACCGGTGAAGTTTGGATGGATAAACGTCGCGTTGATATTGAACGCGTTGGTGCTACGATTGAGAAGATGTTGGCAGAACAACCTACTGACGTGGTTATTATTCAGGCTGACAAAGACGCTAAACATGGCGTTGTTGTTAAAGTTATGGATGCAATCAAAGAAGCGGGAAGTGGATTAAGAATTTCTATTGCTGCAGCTAAGGAATAACGTATGGTTCGCTTGTTAGTATCAATACTGTTAGGCGCGTTGATAACATTTACTTTGTTTTTTTTCATGGCTTTTCTTATCTCTAATTCTGATAGAGCTAAAGAAGAAAAGCTAGAAAATATCATTGTAGAAGTTAACACCACGCCACCTAAGTCGTCAGTAGAACAACGTCGTCGTGTTCCGCCACCGCCGCCGCCGCCACCTAAAGCGCCACCTAAAGCTCAGTCTCCTGAGCCGGAAGTGAACAATAATACTGGGGGGATAAGTTTTAACTTACCCACAGTTCAATTAGCGGGTGCTTCAGCTGGCCTGTCTGCGCCAGGTAGTGGTTTTGGCCGTGATGGTGAAGCAACGCCGATAGTTCGCATAGAGCCTAAATACCCTATGCAAGCCGCTCGTGATGGTAAAGAAGGTTGGGTTAGACTTTCTTTTAATATCAATAAAATTGGTGGTGTTGAAAATGTTAAGGTAATTGAAGCTCAACCTAAACGTATTTTCGATAAAGAGGCAAAGCGTGCTCTTCGTAAATGGAAATACAAACCTAAAGTTGTTGATGGTAAACCCCAAAAACAAATTGGTTTAGCGGTGCAATTAGACTTTAAAATGGATGGAGGTAAATAATGTTTAAAAAAGTATTAACCTCTACAGTCGTGATTGCTTCTTTGTTAGCGATACAGCTATCAACAGCATCTGCTGCTGCAGCTCCGGCTAAGCAAGAGAAGAAGCAAGAACGTAAAACTCGTTTAGTGGGTCCATCGGTTGGTAAAAAAGTGGGTAAAGCTTTTGAACTATATTCGGCGGATGATATTGATGGTGCTTTGGTTTTACTAGAAGATATCAATGCTAAAAAAGAGTACGATAAAGCTTATGTAAACCGTTTTATTGCTGTTATGTTAGCGATGAAAGGTGATCATGAGAAAAAATCTATTAAGTATTTAAAAAAGGCAATAGCTCCTGATATTCTTAATGAAAAAGATCAGGGTGAGTCTTTAAAGTTACTTGCTGATTTGCAAATGCAAACCTCGCAGTTTAAAGATGCTTTAAAAAATTATAAACGCTGGATGGATTTTACGGGTAAAGAAGACGCGGCTACTTATGTGAAAATGGCGCAAGCTTATTATTCGCTGAAGCAATTAGGTAAAATGATTGCTCCTGCAGATAAAGCGATTACTTTACAAAAAGCTAAGCCAAGTCAGAACCCGTATATCTTAAAAATACAATCTTATTATGAACGTAAGATGTATAAAAAAGCGATTAAAGTTTTAGAAACAGTTGTGCAAATTTTTCCTGAGAAAAAGCAATGGTGGATTCGTTTGGGTATGTTCTATATGTTGGCGGAAGATTATCCAAAAGCATTAGCAACTTTAGATTTAGCGTATAAACAAGGATACCTTGAAAAAGGATCTGAAATTAAAACGCTTGCTAATTTATATGCGTCAAACGAAATACCATATCAAGCTGCTATAATTTTAGAAAAAGCTATCGCATCAGGTGTTGTAAAACGTGATGATTCGAGTATTTCTCGATTAGCTAATGCCTGGCATGCTGCAGATAATATTGATAAAGCGGCTAAGTATTATGGCGAACTTGCTAAAATGACAGGTAAAGCAAAGTATTACCGTAAACAGGGTATGTTGTTAAAACAAGATGAACAGTTTACTAAAGCGATTGTTGCCTTCAAAAAAGCATTAGGGCTTGGTTCTAAAAATGTTGGTAAAATACAAATGGCATTGGCAGAATCATACTTTTATTTAGAAAAGTATAAAAAAGCTTATACGGCTATTCAAAAAGCAATGAAAGATCCAAAATCACGTAGCGCATCTAAAGGTTGGGTATCATTTATTAAAGATACCGCCCAGCGCAAACATGTGAAATTGTAATTTCTATTTTTGAATAGATAGATTGAATGTAAGCTTTAAATAAAAAAAACCAGTCACTTGACTGGTTTTTTTATATCTAAATAAAAAAATTTTATTATAAAATTAATGAATTACGTCGATCTCACTCATAATATCTTCTTTGTCTTTTAACGTTTTTATTACTGTAAACAGTTGTTCTGCTTGTGGATATTGTATTTTTAAATACCTAAGCCATTGTTTCAGTCGACTTGAAAAATAAAAACTTTTACTGCCTCGTTGTTCTAATTCACAATAACGTTTAAATAAAATACATAATGTTGCCCAATTCATTGGCGCTACGTCATGTTTAATTACGGAAGCTAAATTAGGCAATGCGAGTACCCCTCGACCTAACATTAAATGAGTTGTTTTTGCTTGTGCGACACAATTTTTTGCATCGGCTAAGCTCCATATTTCACCATTGGCAACGATATCGATTTTGTTATGGTAGGGTAATTGACCAATTAAGTCCCAATAGGCTGGTGGACGATAGCCTTGTGATTTAGTTCGTGCATGAATCGTTAACAAATTTGCATTAGCTTGCACTACAGCATCAACAATTTCATTAAAAAGTGTAGTATTCTCAAAGCCAAGTCTTATTTTTACACTGACAATTTGGCTTCTTTCAAGTGAATTTTTTACGTTATTGACAATGTGATAAATTGTTTCAGGCGATTTTAATAAAATAGCACCACCTTTATTTTTATTCACTGTTTTAGCAGGGCAACCAAAATTAAGATCAATACCATTAGAGCCTAGCTCAATAGCTCGTACGGCATTTTCAGCAAGCCAGTTACTGTCTTGCCCTAATAACTGAATACGTATAGGAACACCAGAGCTAGTTTGGCCTCCTTGCATTAATTCAGGGCTTAAACGGTGAAAAACTCGTTCGGGTAATAGACTATCGACAACACGTATAAATTCAGTAATACATAAGTCAAATGGATTTAAGGATGTTAGTAATTCACGCATTAAATGATCTAATACGCCTTCCATAGGGGCTAAAATAAGTTGACTATCTGTTAAATTCATTTACATTCTATGCTATCAAGTGGCGGTGTATTCTACTGGCATTGTAATTAAAATAAAAATTATAATTTTACGAAATTTATTTTAATGCTTGATGGTCTTTGTAAAAAGCTATAACTTATTGTAGTTTTATTAACATATTGAAGGGAAAAACCATGAAATTATTAAAAAAATCGTCAATCGTAGCATTAAGCGGTGCATTATTATTAGCTGTATTTGCAAGTGCATCTGTTAAGGCTGAAACTAATCCATTTTCTGCACATGATTTAACTACAGTATCTATCGCTGGTGATAGTGCTAAATGCGGCGAAGGAAAAATTAAAGAGAGCAAAGCCAAATGTGGCGAAGGCAAAATGAAAAAATCCCATAAAGGCAAATGTGGCGAAGGTAAATGTGGCGAAGGTAAAATGAAAAAATCCCATAAAGGCAAATGTGGTGAAGGTAAATGTGGCGAAGGTAAAATGAAAAAAGCCCATAAAGGCAAATGTGGCGAAGGTAAATGTGGCGAAGGTAAAATGAAAAAAGCCCATAAAGGCAAATGTGGCGAAGGTAAAATAAAAAAAGCCCATAAAGGAAAATGTGGTGAAAGTAAATAGCCTTTATAGGTTTATTCAGCTTTAAAATAAATTGATTTTTTTAGTGAAAGGCCCTCTGTTTTTATC
>WGGB01000218.1 GCA_015491935.1 Alteromonadaceae bacterium | reverse complement strand
GCCCAAAGTCGTGGTAGAAAACAGCCCAGTGAAAGATCGCGTGCAATACCTACAAAACGTTGGCGATATTGCTCCGTTCGAATTAGGTGTTTGTTGTTTAAAATCAAAGCAAGAACAAGCGCTGATCAAGGCTTTTTTATCTACAATACCTGAATGATGACAAAAAAAATCACACCGATACAGCATCAGTTAAATGCCTTAATAATCTGTCCATAGCGCGATAAGAAAGCGCTTCAATTAAATGTTCGCGCGCTATATCTTTAGTGTTATTCATATCGGCAATGGTACGGGCTATTTTTAATATTTTATGATGAGCGCGGGTTGATAGCCCTAATTTTTCTACCACTAGTTCAATAAATTCATTATCATCGGTGTCCAATCGGCAAAAATTGCGTAATTCACTACTTGATAAATGCGCGTTGGCTTTGCCTTGGCGAGCCAGTTGAATGTTGCGACAAGCTGTTACTCTTTTTTGAATAGCGGCACTGTTTTCACTGGGTTCAGTTTGATTTGCCCACATACCTTTAGGTAAACGGGTTACTTCAAGTTGAATATCTATACGGTCTAAAAAAGGTCCAGACAAGCGGTTTAAGTAACGTAATACTTGTTCTGGCGTTGAACGATTATCGTTATAAAACCCTGTTGGGCTTGGGTTCATTGCCGCCACTAATTGAAATTTAGCAGGAAAGGTTTGTTTGTGCATGGCGCGCGAAATAGTGACTTCGCCAGATTCCATTGGTTCGCGCAGTACATCAAGCACTTTACGGTCAAATTCTGGCAATTCATCTAAAAATAACACGCCGTTATGGGCGAGTGATATTTCACCAGGTTGTGGTTGGCTACCACCACCTACTAACGCGGCAGATGATGCGGTGTGATGTGGAGCTCTAAAGTTACGGGTAAACCAAGAATAGCGGCTAATGTGTTGATGGCTAATTGATTGTATGGCGGCACTTTCTAATGCTTCTTTTTCGGTTAATGGCGGTAAAATCCCTGGTAAGCGAGAAGCCAACATAGTTTTGCCTGTGCCCGGTGGGCCAATAAATAATAAATTATGTGAACCGCTGGCTGCTATTTCTAAAGCGCGCCTTGCCAATGGTTGGCCTACCACATCCGCCATATCAAGTTTGGCAGGTAAAATTGTGTGCTCTGCGGTTTTAGGCTCTATTAGAGGTAAAGGTTTTTGGCGAGCAAAATGCGCAAATAATTGCGTTAAATGCTCAATGGCGATAATTTTTGCCTGCTCTACCCAACTGGCTTGTTCAGCATTTTGTATGGGAATAATAAGTGTGCGACCACTTTCGCTGCTAGCAACGGCTAAGGGAATTTCGCCAACAATTTCACGCAATTCTCCCGAAAGCGCCAATTCTCCAGCAAATTCATATTGCGCTAAATCGGTTTGTGGTAATTGCCCTGATGCCGCTAAAATACCGACAGCTATGGGTAAATCAAAACGGCCACCTTCTTTAGGTAAGTCGGCTGGCGCTAAGTTAATGGTAATTCGTTTGGCGGGAAATTCGTAACCGCAGTTAAGTATGGCACTACGTACTCTGTCTTTGGCTTCTCTAACTGAGGTTTCTGGTAAACCGACAATGCTAAAAGCTGGTAAGCCATTGGCTAAATGCACCTCAACGGTGACTAAGGGAGATTCTAAACCGACTCTGGCTCGACTAAACACACGCGCTAACATACAAATCCTTTGACTGTTTATTCCTATCTACTTTTAAATTTAGCGCAAAATGACGATTTTTCCAGTTTGTATAGTTAATTTTATTGTTTGTAAAATAAGATTTTTTTATAAATTTATAAAAAAATCAATCAATATTGTTCAAATATAGCGATAAAATAGCTTGCTAGACGGCTAAAACTTATGGTATTAATAAAAAAGAGTCATTCATACAGTAAATATTTTTTCAGGGATTTAGCATTTTTATGCAAAACTTTAGCTTAATTATTATTAACATTCTCATCGTCGTGATTATTAAATCACCGCGAGGATTTTGTTGAGCTAAAGAAAAGTAGCAATATATACAAACCCTCGCTCCGAAAGGAACGGGGGTTTTTTAGTTTTTATACCTCAATAAATTATTGAAGTATAAAAAAACAACCGCTTAATGGAGTGGCAATAGCCAACAACACAATGACGAGCAAACAGTTTAAAACAGGCGCAGCTTTAGTTTTTGAAATATTACAACAGCATGATGTTAAAGATGTTTTTGGTTATCCTGGTGGTGCCATTATGCCTATTTACGATGCCTTGTATGATAGTGAGGTAAAGCATTTTTTATGTCGTCATGAGCAAGGTGCTGCATTTTCTGCGATAGGTTATGCACGTGCATCAGGTAAAGTTGGTGTCTGCTTAGCTACTTCAGGCCCAGGAGCTACTAATTTAATTACGGGTTTAGCCGATGCAATGTCAGATTCTATCCCCGTGGTCGCAATAACAGGGCAAGTTGCGACTAAATCAATGGGCAGTGATGCATTTCAAGAAGTCGATATTATCGGTTTATCACTCGCTTGTACTAAACACAGTTTTCAAGTGCGCAATGTTAATGAATTAGCGGGTGTATTAACGCAAGCCTTTGCTATTGCCCTTGAAGGTCGCCAAGGGCCAGTATTAGTTGATATACCTAAAGATATTCAGTTGGCTCAAGTTGATCAAGCCATTGCCGTAGCGGATAAAGATCACCGTCATTATACCCAAGAACCAGCCAATGTCGGCAGTGCGCTAGCGTTATTAAATCAAGCGAAAAAACCAATGCTTTATGTGGGCGGCGGCGTAGGCATGGCCAATGCGGTTGATGAACTAAGAGATTTTATCAAGGTAACGGGTATGCCAAGTGTTGCTACTTTAAAAGGGCTTGGCGCCGTAAATAATGATGATGATTGTTATTTAGGTATGTTGGGGATGCATGGTCGAAAAGCGGCTAATTTAGCAGTACAACAATGTGATTTATTAGTGGCAGTTGGCGCGCGTTTTGATGACCGTGTTACGGGTAAGCTCGCTGAATTTGCACCCCACGCTAAGGTGATCCATTTTGATATTGACCAAGCCGAAATAGGTAAACGTCGTGGCGTTGATGCCGCTATTATGGGGGATTTAAAAGTGAATTTACCCGCGCTAGCAATACCGTTAGCGATAGATGATTGGCGCGCACATTGTCAGCAATTAGGGCACGAATTTGCCAACGATTATACCTATTTAGGTAAAGGTATTTATGCGCCAGCGGTATTAAATGAAATAAGTAAGACGTTAAAAACTAATAATCAGGCAGCGCAAACCGTAGTGACTACTGATGTGGGTCAACATCAAATGTGGGCGGCACAACACATGAACTTTACCGACCCAAGTAATTTTTTAACCAGTGGTGGTCAAGGCGCAATGGGCTTTGGTTTACCTGCTGCGATTGGCGCGCAAGTTTCGCGTCCTCAAGATACGGTGATTGCGGTATGTGGCGACGGTTCATTTATGATGAATGTACAAGAGCTTGGCACCATTAAACGTTATCAATTACCTGTAAAAATAGTGTTAGTCGATAACAGTAAATTAGGCATGGTACGTCAATGGCAGCAATTATTTTTTGATGAGCGTTATAGCGAAACTGACTTGTCAGATAATCCTGATTTTGTTGCTTTAGCACAAGCTTTTAATATTAAAGCCAAAATAATTACCGAAAAAGAACAGGTTAGTGACGCGATTGAAGAAATGTTAACGCATCAAGGACCTTATTTATTACAAGTAAAAATAGATGCCTTCGACAATGTTTGGCCGCTAGTGCCACCTGAAGCCGCTAATGACAAAATGATAGAAAGCGTTAAAAAATAATGTGTCGCAGCAGGACAATATGCTCCTGCATTGTCTTATAAACTACATCCTTGTAGCGTAAGCAGCGACCTACAAAAGAATAGATATGTAGGTTGTCACGAGCATAGCGAGGCACAACAAAGTAAACAAGCCTACTGGAGGCAACCATGACTAAACACACACACACGTTACGTATCACCGCTGAAAATCAACCAACGGTAATGGAAAAACTATTACAAGTAACACGCTATCGTGGTTTTATTGTCACGGGTATGACCATGTTTCCAGAAAGCGATAGCTCACTCTTAACCATTGAATTGTCGGTACAAAGTGATAATTCAATTGAACATTTGCAATATCAGCTTAATAAGTTAATTGATGTCACGGCGATTAAACTCGATAGTGATGCAGCGAGCTTATGTCGTGCTTAGCTTTAAGTAATAACCTAATATAAATACTAGTTTATAACCAATTTTAACTATTTCTTACTACGGAATAACAAATATCATGGCAAAATTAAGATCAGCAACATCCACTCAAGGTCGTAACATGGCTGGCGCGCGCGCACTTTGGCGAGCAACGGGAATGACAGACAACGACTTTGGCAAACCTATTGTTGCTGTGGTCAATTCTTTTACCCAATTTGTACCGGGTCATGTGCATTTAAAAGACATGGGGCAACTTGTTGCTGGTGCTATTGAAGAGGCTGGCGGTGTTGCCAAAGAATTTAATACCATTGCCATAGATGACGGTATTGCCATGGGACACAGCGGTATGTTGTATAGCTTACCATCACGCGATTTAATTGCTGATTCGGTTGAATATATGGTTAATGCCCATTGTGCCGATGCTATGGTTTGTATCTCTAATTGCGATAAAATCACCCCAGGCATGATGATGGCGGCAATGCGCTTAAATATTCCCGTTATTTTTGTTTCAGGCGGCCCCATGGAAGCGGGCAAAACTAAATTGAGCGAGCAAATTATCAAGCTTGATTTAGTCGATGCGATGATCCAAGGGGCTGATCCGAAAGTAGATGATGCAACCAGCGATCAAATTGAACGTTCAGCCTGTCCTACTTGTGGCTCTTGCTCAGGTATGTTTACCGCTAACTCGATGAACTGTTTAGCTGAAGCGCTAGGTTTAGCCTTACCGGGTAACGGCTCTATGTTGGCAACCCACAGCGACAGAAAACAACTTTTTTTAGATGCAGGTAAACAAATTGTTGAACTAGCCAAACGTTATTATCAACAAGATGATGCCAGCGCTTTACCGCGTAATATTGCCAATAAAGCCGCTTTTGAAAATGCCATGTGTTTAGATATTGCGATGGGCGGTTCAACCAATACCGTACTGCATTTATTAGCTACCGCGCAAGAAGCCGAAGTCGATTTTACCATGGACGATATGGACAGATTGTCTCGTCACGTGCCGCATTTATGTAAAGTCGCGCCATCGACGCAAAAATATCATATGGAAGATGTTCACCGAGCAGGTGGTGTGGTGGCTATTTTGGGTGAACTAGCGCGGGCTAATTTACTCAATACCGACACCGTTAATGTACTCGGCGTAACACTGGCTGATTTATTGGCTAAATACGATATTAAAGTGACTAATGACGAACAAGTACAACGATTTTATCAAGCAGGACCCGCAGGCATTCGTACCACTAAAGCGTTTAGTCAAGACTGTCGTTGGGATAGCTTAGATGACGACCGCGAAAATGGTTGTATTCGTAACCTAGACAATGCTTTTTCAAAAGATGGTGGCTTAGCCGTATTAAAAGGGAATATTGCCGTAGATGGTTGTATTGTTAAAAGTGCGGGTGTGAGTGAAGAAAACTTAACCTTTACAGGGCCTGCCCATGTCTTTGAAAGTCAAGATGATGCCGTTGCTGGCATATTAAACGGCAAAGTAGTTGCTGGCGAAGTGGTGGTTATTCGTTACGAAGGCCCTAAAGGTGGCCCAGGTATGCAAGAAATGTTATATCCAACAACGTATTTAAAATCTATGGGTTTAGGTAAAGAATGTGCCTTGATCACCGATGGTCGTTTTTCGGGCGGTACCTCAGGATTATCTATTGGTCATGTATCACCTGAAGCGGCATCTGGCGGTGTTATTGCGTTAGTAGAGCAGGGCGATATTATCGAAATCGACATTCCCCAGCGCAGTATTAAATTACAAATTAGTGATAATGAATTGGCGCAGCGTCAAGCCGCAATGTTAGCGAAAGGCAAGCAAGCGTGGCAACCAGCAGATCGCGTGCGTCCTATTAGCTATGCGCTAAAAAATTATGCCATGCTCGCCACCAGTGCCGACAAAGGTGCGGTGCGTAATCGTGCTTTGCTTGATGGTGAAGAGCTTGGCGAATAAAAGATCATGACAAACAGCAATAGCACAACACGAATAGAAATACTGAGTGACGAAATGAAACAATATAATGACATTGGCTTAAATTATTTACGGAAAATATTGTTAGCCCCTGTTTACGATGTGGCGGTAGAAACAGATTTAACGCCATTAACTAAATTATCGGCGCGCTTGAATCAAAGTATATTTTTAAAGCGTGAAGACCAGCAACCTGTACACTCTTTTAAACTTCGTGGTGCTTATAACAAACTCGCCAGTTTAAGTGAACAACAATGTATTCATGGTGTTATTGCCGCTTCTGCGGGTAATCATGCGCAAGGATTAGCCTTGGCAGCACAAAAACTCGGTATAAAAGCGACCATTGTTATGCCTATTACCACGCCTGATATAAAAGTCGATAATGTTCGTCGTTTTGGTGCCGAAGTGCGCTTAATTGGTAAAAGTTATAATGAAGCACAAGCAGCCTCACTTGACTATGCGCGCGATGAACAAAAAACCATGATCCATCCGTTTGATGATGAAGACGTTATTGCAGGTCAAGGTACAGTCGCCAAAGAATTATTACAGCAACAACCGTATGCCGAGGTGGTATTTGTACCCGTTGGCGGCGGCGGTTTATTAGCAGGTATGGCGGTGTATTTAAAACAGCTAAAACCCGAAATAAAAGTGATTGGCGTTGAGGCAGAAGACTCCGCCTGTTTAGTGGCGGCCATGCAAGCAGGAAAACCTGTTGATTTAGAACAAGTTGGCATATTTGCCGATGGTGTCGCGGTAAAACGTATTGGCACGCATACCTTTGATTTAATTAAACGCTTTTGTGATGAAGTGATCACCGTTAATAGTGATGAAATATGCGCGTCGATTAAAGATATTTTTGAGCAAACACGCGTGATAGCCGAACCCGCTGGCGCTTTGTCATTAGCGGGTTTAACAAAATACTGCTTACAAAATGAAAATAAAACTCAAAATCCTCAACAAAACGCTAAACAAAATATGGTGGCGATTTTATCAGGCGCGAACATGAATTTTCATAGCCTGCGTTATGTCTCTGAACGATGCGAACTAGGCGAGCAAAAAGAAGCGATTTTAGCGGTAACAATTCCAGAACAAAAAGGCAGCTTTCGTCAATTTTGCCAAAGTTTGGGTGGGCGCGTGATCACCGAATTTAACTATCGTTATTCAGGTAAGAATACAGAAAAAGCACAAATTTTTGTTGGCATACGCTTATCAGGCGAACAAAGTGAACATCAGGCATTAATTAACTCACTAACAGCGGCACATTATCAAGTGAATGATTTTACCAATAATGAATTAGCTAAATTACACGTTCGCTATATGGTCGGCGGTCATGGCAGCGCGTACAGCCCTGAGCAAGCAAAAAGCCCTGAGCAAGAAAAGGCGGCAGAACAAATTGCCCAAGAACGATTATTTAGTTTTGAATTTCCAGAATACCCTGGCGCGTTAGAAAATTTTCTTGATACCTTAGGCGAACATTGGAATATCACGCTATTTCATTACCGCAATCACGGTGCCGCTTTTGGGCAAGTATTGGCTGGTTTTGAAGTAAACGACGAACAACAACTCGACTTTTTTCGCCATTTAAAAGCGTTAGGTTATCAATATAAAGAAGAAACACAAAATCCCAGTTATCAAGCATTTTTGGCTGGCTAAACGTAATAAAGGGCATTAATCATTATGTATTTAGTTGTGTCGTTATCCTGACAAAGATCTGGTTTTAACCAATAAAACAGCTAATACTTTAAATAAACATTAGCTGTTTTTTGCTTATAAATTAAAGGATTATTGACAGGGCTAATGATTACTCTTAGTATTGAAAATAAAGAATTTATCTGTGTTTAAACATGGAATTTTTCAGCTAAAAAAGGCTGTTATACATAGCAAGGAGGTTGGTGTGCATCCAACATGCAAAAGCTGCAACTATCAAAGACAAGATTCAGATTTTGCTCCTGATTACGAGTGCCCCCAATGTGGCATCGTCTACGCAAAAGCTGAAAAATACATTGAAAAAAAAGCAGAAATAGAACTAAAAGAAATTAAAGATAAAAAGCTTAAAGAGCAAAAAATAAAAGAGAAACAAGAGAAGAAAGATCAAGTAGCTAAAGCGAAACTCGAAAAAAAAGAAAAGGCTGAAAAAGAAAAAAAGAGAAAAGCACAAGCCCGAAAAAAAGTAATAACCAAGAGTTATATTGGTAAACAAGATAAAGCCAATTCTTTATTTCAAGCTGACTCCATAAAAATGGCAGAACATAATTATTACCCCAGATCTCAAAATTGGTCTCAAGGTCAATATGGTTGCGGTGCATTTCTTATAGCCTTAGCACTGTTTTTTGTGGTCATTGGTTTTTTAGTTTTTATTTATATGTTGATAGTTAAACCAGACGGAACTTTATCTGTCACTTATGAGCTTAAAGAAACTTCAGAGACAAAAACTTGTATAAAATGCGCTGAAACCATTAAGGAAGCAGCTGTAGTTTGTAGGTATTGTAATTATGAATATAGTTAGAGAAAGCTATGTATAACAAGCCATTCAAACAGGACTTTTAAAAGTTGGCTAGGTTCCGCTTCGCTTCACATTTTAGCCAACAATTAAAAGCCTCTTAATGGGGCGTTAGCCTTTTCATCAAACTTGCATATTCTTTGCGCTATAACTACAATGTAATTATGACAACATATAAATTTGAATGGGATCCAAATAAAGCCGACTCCAACAGAATAAAACACGGTGTTTCTTTTGATGAGGCAAAAAGTGTGTTTT
>WGGB01000217.1 GCA_015491935.1 Alteromonadaceae bacterium | reverse complement strand
ATTTTTTGCCTGACGCTTTAAAATTAGCTTCTATGATATTCATTAAAATTTTTACCTTTTAAAAATGGCACCTATAAAATTGTCGGCATTCTAGCAAAATATAATCTTTGAGGGAATTTATTCGGCAAGATTCAATTATTTATTTTTATAGTTATAGCCTATTGTATGCAAATATGGCTTACTCATAACCATTAGGGTTATTAACTTGCCAGTGCCAACTGTCATTCACCATATCTTTTAATGTTTTTTCAGCTCGCCAATCTAATATCTGTTGGGCTAAATCAGGTTTTGCATAACACTGTGCAATATCGCCAGCACGCCTTGCCTTTATCTGATAAGGGATTTTTTTACCTGATACTTGACTAAAAGCAGCAACCATATCTAATACAGAATAGCCACGTCCAGTACCTAAATTAAAAACATGGCATCCCGTTTTATTATGAAGTTTTTCAATAGCCTTTACATGACCTTTCGCAAGATCAACCACATGAATATAATCACGAACGCCAGTACCATCAGGTGTATTATAATCATTACCAAATATCGATAAAAAAGCTCTTTTACCCACAGCAACTTGTGCAATAAAGGGCATTAAATTATTAGGAATACCTTTAGGATCTTCACCTATCATACCGCTATGATGTGCGCCTACTGGATTAAAGTAGCGTAATAACACAATAGATATTTTGTCATTCGCACTACACACTTCTTGACACATTTGTTCAACAACGAGTTTAGTTTGCCCGTAAGGATTAGTAGTACGCAAGGGAAAATTTTCTGAAATAGGTACAGTGTCAGGATCGCCGTACACGGTAGCCGAAGATGAAAACACTAAGCTGTTAACCTTATATTTTTCCATTACAGACATTAACACTCGAGTTCCGTTAACATTATTATCATAATACATTAATGGCTTTTCAGTTGACTCTCCTACCGACTTTAAACCCGCAAAATGAATAACCGCATCAAAATTATGACGCTTAAACAGTTCATTTAATGCTTTTTCGTCTCGAATGTCAGCGTTAATATAATTAACACTTTTACCTGTGATTTTTTCAACACGCTTGATAGATTCAACACTCGCATTAGAAAAATTATCGACAATAAAAACACTATGCCCCGAATTTAACAACTCAACACAAGTATGCGAACCAATATAACCCGCTCCTCCTGTGACTAAAATACGCATACAAACACCCTAAAGCTTGAAAATGAATAATATTGGATAAAACATAATAATAAAGTATAGAATAGAGAAATAATATTACTCACTTAAAAAGCCTAATGATACGTTATTTTTTTGTTATAAAGTATAACTTAATCATTGGCAACCACTAATTATGACGATTTACTTTTCATCTCAAAATATTCCTGCTTTGCAAAACTTAACCCTTAAACAACGCCGAGAACTTATTCAAAAAGCCGAAAAAAAACTAAGTGTGCCTGAAACATTATTACTGAATTTAATAAAGTTAGGCATTTTAGTGCCAATGTTTCTGTATTTGGTGTGGTTAGATGGCTGGCGGCTAGTGTTACCGCCAGTGTTTGCCTTGATGGGATATTTATTTATTTATCGACCTGTTTTTTATTCATTAATAAACAAAAGAGTTAATTAATGCTCTGCATCCTTTTTTTAGCATTCCAAACTAAATCACAAATATCGTCTTTAGGTACAAAGCCCGTAGGCGCCTGTAGTAATAAATCTCGTATATCTTGGTGCGCTGCTTGATGACATGCTTCGTCAAGCTGTAATAATATAATTTCTAATTCTGACCAAGGCAGCCAAGTTTCATGAGCCGACATAATTCTTTGGTGATCTGTTTGAGTAACATCATCTCCTATAAGCAATTCTTCAAATAGTTTTTCACCTGGACGTAACCCTGTATATTTGATGGCTATATCACCTTCAGGATTTACGTCTGAAATAACGATTAAACCACTCAAATGGATCATTTTACGTGCTAAATCAGAAATATTAACAGGATCTCCCATATCTAATACAAATACATCGCCTCCTTGACCCATTGCACCAGCTTGTATCACAAGTTGAGCAGCTTCAGGAATTGTCATAAAATACCGAATAATTTCAGGGTGTGTTACCGTTATAGGACCACCATTTTTAATTTGCTCTTTAAATAATGGCACAACAGAGCCTGAAGAACCTAATACATTGCCAAAACGTACCATACAAAAACGAGTTTTACCTTTGGCTTTTTTAGTTTTATCAGCTAACGCTTGAAGTACTAATTCAGCCATTCTTTTCGTTGTACCCATAACATTAGTTGGGCGCACCGCTTTATCGGTAGAAATTAAAACAAAGGTTTCTACTTGTGCTTCAATAGCCGCTTCAGCCATAAACAAAGTACCAAAAATATTATTTTTTACACCTTCAATAACATTATGCTCAACAACGGGTACGTGTTTATACGCGGCAGCATGATAAATAGTTTGCACCTTAAATGTACGCATTACCATTAACAAGCGATTTTTATGTTGAACAGAGCCTAATAATGGGACTATTTTTAGATCATAATCTAAAGTGGCTGCTATTTTTTCTAATTCCCCATTAATACTATATAATGCAAATTCTGAAAGCTCTAATAACACTATTTTTTTAGGACGTAATACTAATATCTGACGACATAATTCAGAGCCAATAGAACCACCCGCCCCAGTAACCATAACCACTTTATCTTCAATATCTTTATGTAATAAATCATGATTAGGCTTAACAGGATCTCGTCCTAATAAATCATCAATAGACACCTCATGCAACTCATCAATTTTAGCCTTACCACTGACAAGATCTGCTGAACCAGGAATTGATAAAATTTTAACCGATAATGCTTCTAAACGATTTAATACCTTTGCAATGCGCTTTTTAGTATCACGAGGAATAGCTAATAAAATACGCGTTGCATTATGTTTTTCAATTAATGATGGTATTTCATCACGATTAAAAACGGTAAGACCCTGCACCGAGTTTTTTTGTAAACGTTTATCATCATCTATAAAAGCAACAGGCGTATATTCATTACCTTGAATTAATGATTGAGCTAATTGACGACCCGAAGAACCAGCCCCATAAATAATAACGCATTCTTTACTTTTATTTTTATTAGAAAGCACCGTTCTAATACACAATCGGCTGCCACCAACCAATGTGATTAAAAAGAATCCAAATATAATAGGAACGGTACGAGGTAATGCTACATCTAAATAAAAAGATAATAATATTAATGTGAGTGTAGAAAATACAACAGCTACACCTATAGCCGTGACTGCTTTGCTGTTAATAAAACGAATAACAGCTCTATATAACCCAAGTTTCATATTAATAAATAGTGAAAAAGGAATTAGATAGGCAAATAATAACCAAAATTGTGAATTACTAAAAATAGAAGTATTGTCTAGCCTAACAAGCAATGCAGCCCAAAAGGCGAAACCAATAAAAAACAAATCAGCAAAAACGCTAATAAGGCGTTTTACTGGTCGGGGAGACTTAAACAATACATTTAAAGAAAAACCAGCAACACTCATATTTAAAAATCTAACCTTATTCACTAAATACACAAATACATCCTTTTACTTTTTTATAAATCCATCTCGAATGAACTAACATTATTAATCAACTAACTATTCAAATGATTAAAAAGGAATAAAAAGCTCAATAATAAATAAAATCCATAAAAAAACCCATCATATAAGATAGGCTTATTAGTAACATTATACACCATGCAGGCAAGCCTGATAATAGTTTAGATCAATATTTGTCAAAAATAAAAATGGAGTACTCAGCAACTCACTTAGTATTTACCGCATCACCCTTGCCACTTCCCGTTGCTGTTTGAATAATATATTTAAAGTAGTCTTTAATATTTAAAGTACCAATCATTTTCTGATCGGTTTCGGCTAATAACGTTGGTGTTGACATATCAATATTATTTACTTGTGCCAGCCCTGTTATACCCGGTAAAACATTGTAAACACCACGACTATCGCGCTCATTAATCAGCTCTTCTTGATTAAACAAATTAGGACGAGGGCCAACAAAGCTCATTTCCCCTTTCAAAACATTAATTAACTGAGGTAATTCATCAATTTTGGTTTTACGTAAAAAAACGCCAAGCTTAGTGATAGAAGAACTATTTGCTAAATGACTTGCTACCGATTTTGTTTCTACAGACATAGTACGAAATTTAATTAAGTTAAAAGGCTTTTTGTTTTTGCCAACACGTTGCTGAATAAAAATAGGTGAGCCAGTATCAAACAAGCCAACAATGGTGACAATGAGTAATATAGGAAAAGTGACTATTAAGCCGAAAAATGCCATTACAAAGTCGAGTGTACGGATTATTAAATTATTCATTATTTTGTCTTTTAATTAGATTGAAAGTAATTAGTGGGAATATATATCATGGTTGCCAACATCAATAAGAATTATCTTACCGTCAGTTAACAGCTTTAAAGTTAACAAAAGCCTGTATTGCATATTAATAGAGATTGAGTAGCAGCTTTTAGTTTTTATTTGATGCAGCCTTAAAGAAGGATGTGTTGGATCTAACGATAGTAACTTTAAGGTTTTTGTGTACTGTTTAATTAACTCTGGATGCTTACTAAAAAATTTTCTTTCTCGTTTTGCGTAAGATTCTGGACGTATAATTTTAAAGGCCATTATCAATTTCTTTTTTTAATAATGCACCATAATCATCAAAATTAGTAAGCTCAGTATATTTTCCTTGATTAATACAATCTTCGGCTTCAATAATAGCTTGTTCTAATTGATACTCTCTAAATTGGTTAAATTCATCAACAGATAAAATAACATATTTAGCTTTGCCTCTAACATCGACCATAACACTACATTCATCACTATTATGCATCGCGCGCTCTATTCCTGCAATACCACTTCGTTTTAAGTCATTGGCTGTTATTGATAGCATAAAATCTCTCCTACTAAACTTAGTTTACAGCGCACATAGTAGCACACATTAGAGCACCTTAAAACAACCATTAAGTTTCAACCTTCCTTTTCAAGATCCAGGCATCGGCTGTTTTTTTCATACATTCAGCAGAACTATAAGGCGGTTTCCAGCCAAGTAACGCTTTAGTTTTAGAAATATCAACCTGCAAAAATCCACATAAGCGCTGAGCAATAGCGGGTTTACCAATCAGTTTACTCGCAAGTTCAAACCATGCTGCAGGAATAGGAATTAAACGACTTGGCACATTTAACGCAGTTGCCATATTTTTCAGCAAACCCGTTGTTGAAACATCATCATCATCTGATACTAAAAACGTTTCATTCGCTGCTTTGGGATGATCAATACAAGTAACAATTAAATCAACAAGATTATCAACCGACACTAGGCTACGTTTATTCTGTGTAATTCCACCTAATGGTAGAGGAAGACCTTTATTGACCCATTTCATCATTGAGGCGAAATTCGCTTTCACACCGGGGCCGTAAACTAAAGGCGGACGAATAATGACAACTTCCATGCCTGTCTCACGAGCTATTTTACGTAGACCAACTTCTGCTTCATATTTGCTTAATCCGTAAGGATCAGTTGGCACAAAGTCATCATCAGGTTTAAAAGGCTTACCCAACCCAGTTGACTCGCCGTTAACCTTTACCGAACTAATAAAGATAAAACGTTTTACGCCAGCATCAGCCGCTTGTTGGGCAAGGTTGAGGGTTCCGTCGGTGTTTACTTCTCGAAACGCTTCTAGTGGATCGCTTGAAGAGTCATTCATAATATGCACACGAGCAGCGCAGTGAATGACTGTATCAATACCAGAGCAAGCTTCTTTAAAATTGGCGGTTTGATTAAACTGAGGAACAACCACAGCATTAGTAAATTCTGAATTTTTATTACGCAACAAAGCTTTAACAATAAAACGATGATTAACTAATTCTTCTAATAAGTGAGAGCCTAAAAAGCCAGTTGCACCCGTTAATAAAATGTTCAATTTTTCTTATTCCCTTTTTTATTCTGTTACAAGCTGCCTTGATAAATAGCTAAGTGCTTACTCACCACATCATTAATATCAAATTCAGATTCAGCCAAGGCTCGTCCTGAAATAGCCAAGCTATTTCTTAATTTATCATCGGCAAGCAATGTCATAATAGCTTCTGCTAATGGCTCACTTGATTTTGCAGGCACTAATACCCCTGTTTGATTAGGTTCAATTGCATCTCGACAACCAGGAACATCGGTTGTGATAACCGCACGACCACAGGCAGCAGCTTCAATTAAACTTTTAGGTAAACCCTCTCTGTAAGACGGTAAAACCATAATATTTGACTGAGGAATAACTTCAGCAACCTTATTACTATACCCCCAATGTTCAATAATACCGTCAGCTACCCATTCATTAATTTGACAAGGTGAAACTGATTTAGGGTTTTCTAGGTCTGCATCACTACTAATACCATACGAACATCACTGCGCTGTGATTTAATTATTCTAGCGGCCTCAGCAAATTCATTAACACCTTTGTCGATTAAAAGCCGCGCAATTAACATTACTACAGGCTGCCCTGTTGGCTCAGATAAAACAGGGTAATGGTTTAAATTAACCCCAGAGCCTCTAATAAATATTTCTTGCTCTTGATGCACTACGCCTAATTTACGTAATATATCTCTATCAGCACTATTTTGAAAAATAACCGCCTTAGCGCCACTTAAAGCAAGCTTATACAAGCTAGATATTAGCGTTCTAAAAAGCTTTGCTTTAATGCCTGCCGCAATAAAAACATAACCTAAGCCAGAAATAGCACTCACACGAACAGGAACACTTAATAATCGCGCCACTATATTGCCATATAATACAGGCTTAATAGTTACACTATGGATAATGTCGGGCTTAATATCACGAATAATGCTATATAACTGTTTTAATGTTTTTAACTCACCAAACAAGCCAACGCCACTTCGAGAAAGCGCTAAAGGGTGAACGATAATGCCCTCTCTCTCCAGCAACTCTTTTTTATCGGTAATACCACAAGCAATATGAACATCATAACCTTCTTCAATTGCAGCAATCGCTATAGGTAAACGATGTGATATAAAAAACCAATCGACATTGACTATAAATAATAGTTTTTTCTTCATTTATGATGCTTCTCATACCACGCTTGAAACATAAGCACGTCCCACAATAGGTACTGCCAGTTTCTTTTTCCTGATTTGTGTTGTTCCCACATATCAGTTATTTTATCTGCATCAAAAAAACCCTCTTCCTTTAATCGATCTTTTCTTAAAAGTTTATCTGCCCAGCCACTTAAGGGGCCTCTCAACCACTGTTCTAAAGGGATCCCAAAACCCGTTTTAGGCCGTTCAATAAGCTCTTTGGGGACATACTTAAATAATATTTTTCTCAAACAGTCTTTAGTACTAGAACCTTTTAATTTCGCACCTAAAGGTATGTGCCATGCTGCTTCGAATACAGTATGATCAAGAAAAGGAACCCGTGTTTCCAATGAATTAGCCATTGCAGCACGATCAACCTTCACCAATATATCATCCGTCATATAGGACAATGTATCTAATGCCATCATCTCAAGAATTGGATCTTTTAAATCCGGTTTACGAGATTTGTCAGTCAAGACAGTGAGAGGCTCTTTTGAATTCAATACAATATCTTCTGGAAATTGCCAGTGGGAAACCAAGCCTTTATACAATTCATCAATCGTTCCGCAGGTAATAACACCTGCTGCTTTATGTAACTTGTCGCCTAAGTTTGACATTTTGTATTTTAATGGGATTAAGTTTGTGATTAAATTCCACTTATCAACAGGTATAGCTAATAGTATTTTAGCTAAGACTTGCCGCAAAGGTAAAGGTACTTTATTAAGCTTCCCCCACGTTTTAGCTGTAATCAAATAGCGATTGTATCCACAAAACAACTCATCACCAGCATCACCAGATAATGATACCGTTACGTGCTCTTTAGCCATTTTTGAAACGAGATATGTTGGAATCTGCGATGAATCAGAAAAGGGCTCATCATAAATATTGGTTAAGTGTTCGACTACATCTAAAGCATCTTTAGCACTAACATATAATTCGGTATGCTCGGTGCCAAGGTGCTTTGCAACTTCTTTAGCATAATGTGCTTCATTATATTCATCCTCATTAAAACCTATCGAAAAAGTTTTGACAGGCCTATCTGTCATTGACTGCATTAGCGCAACAATTAATGATGAGTCTATACCACCAGACAAAAATGCCCCAAGAGGAACATCTGCCATCATTTGCTTTTTAATTGCATTTTTTAATGTATTTTCTAAATGTGGTACAACTTCAGAGTCTTTTAGTAATTCATTATTTCCCGTATTAAATGAATCCATAGCAGACCAATATTTTTTTATACTCAATTCCCCTGAATTAAATGTTGCAAAAGTCCCAGGCATTAACTTAAAAACATTTTCGTAAATTGAGTAAGGTGCTGGAATATAGTTATGCCTCATCAATAAAGACAAAGAATCACGAGACACATCAGCTTTAAAATCGGGGTTTACTCTAAAGCTTTTCAACTCCGAACCGAATAAAAACAGATCATCTTGCTGAGTGTAATATAACGGTTTTTCACCAAAACGATCACGAGCTAAAAACATAGTTTTTGACTCTTTATCCCAAAGAGCAAGTGCGAACATTCCTATCGTTTTTTTAAGAGTAAGCTCTAAGCCCCATAATTCTATTCCTGCTAATAAAGTTTCAGTATCTGAGTGACCTCTCCAACTCACTACTACCTGCTTATCTATTTCTTTACGAATATCTTCATGATTATAAATTTCACCATTAAACGCAATAACATAACGCGCAGAATCAGATAGCATTGGCTGATGACCCGCTGGAGATAAATCAACAATCGCCAAGCGTCGATGTGATAAACCCACACCATTTTTTTCACAGCTCCATACACCCGCACTATCGGGCCCTCGCGATAATATCGCCTCGCCCATCTTAGTTAACAACTCCTCAGGTTTTTGAGGATAATTGGAGTTATAGATAAAACCAGAAAAACCACACATTATTATTTTATTCCATTTTGCATATTACGATATAAGTCAT
>WGGB01000216.1 GCA_015491935.1 Alteromonadaceae bacterium | reverse complement strand
TTTCAATAAACTCAAAATTAACAGGTGTGGCGCTAATTGTTATGTCGTTAACGGCCACATCAACTGAGGCATTAATTGTTCCTGCACTTAATAATAAATCGCTATTGGTTAACGTAACCGTTGCTTGACCTTGAGCATCGGTTAATTTCGAGCTCATGTTCAAGGTACCAAGGTCTGTAGTAAAACTAACTTTTTGACCCGCAATTGGCTGCTTAAGCTGGTCTAATACCGTTGCAGTTATAGTGATGATTTCATTTTTTTTAAAGCTTTGTTGAACAACACCTGCACTATTGTAAGTGGTAAGACTAATACTTGTGGCCACTAAATCACCGACAGGTTCTTCATTTTTACCTGAGGTACCATTACAAGCGACAAGCAACATAGTTAATAAAAATACACAATATGAAGCAATTTTTTTCATTATTATTATTTCCAAAATAGCAAAACGAATAGAACTAGAGTGGCAAAAAAATGCAACCCAATTATGAATGGTAAAAGTGTACGATGATTAAGCGTAAATGTCACACTGTTTACAGTAGCTCAATAAGTTGTAATTTTAGCCTTTTCAACAACTTTTGCAGGTAATTTATTCGCTAACTTAGCTAATAACTGAGCAATTTGTTTATGTTGTTGTTTATTAGCGGTAACTGAATGATGTAATTGTGAATACAATATAGGGTAATCTAATGGGCTACCTTTACCCTGTGCGTATATTTTAGCTAAACGAATTTGCGCTTTTAAATTACCGACAGACGCAGCAAGCTTTAAATATTGAATCGCTTTAGACATATCAACTTGAACAAATTTACCTTGTTCATAATAACGTCCCAATTGCTCTAGTGCAGCAGAAAGTCCTTGTTCAGCTGATAGTTTCATATAATATAGCCCTAAAGGCACATTTTTTTTTACACACACACCAAAAGCCAACATATCTCCCCAAAGGTATTGATAATCTGGCTTCTTTGCCTTAACCGCTCTTGCTTCAATGTCTTGTACTAATTGACAATCATCTAAAACAACCTGACTTAAATGTTTATTTTCTTTAATTAAATCAAGTAAAACATCGTCGGGATATATTTGTACCGCTTTCAAATTGACCGCTTGAGCGCCCCAACTAAAAGTCATTAAAATTATAAAAAATAAACGCATAAAACACCCTAAGCAATAAGATTTAGCTTCAAATTAAGCGTAAACTTAAAAAATAGCCCAATAAACTAGTTATCGGCTTAACTATAGAAAAGTTTATTGATATTACCTTAATACAAGCAATTTAAATGCCTAAATTTTAACTGATAAGAAGATAAAAACAGCATGATCATTAAATTTGTTCTATTATTTTATTATATAAACATAATAATTATTGAATAATTCTCACTTAGTCTTATAGTAGTATAATAAATAGAATTTTCTTATATATTCTTTATAGATAGACTTAATAACAATGAATATATATTAACTTAATAATAACAATTTTAGTCAGTAGTTTTAGCTGAAAAGAGTATTAAATGTTTGAAGAAAAAGAAATCACTGAATTGGTTCCTGGTCATTACGTGATCGAAATAGCCAAACAAACGGGTAGTTTTTCTCTATCTTCGCCGGGACATATAAAAAATGAAGGCGTTATTCTTCATTTAAAAAGCAAAGGTGTCATTAGTGTTTTAATTGATCCTAAAAAAACGTTGAAAAAAAATGAAGAAAATAAAGCGCGTAAACTCTTAATTGAAGAAGTCAAAGAAGCGAAAGAAATATTTAATGAGTCTAAAAAGATTCAACGCAAAGTGTTTGATGATGCATTAAGTGGCACAGAATTAGACTTAACCCCTGTTGTTGAAATTACCAATAAATCGGTTGATGCCATATTTAATAATCCCGATTCACTTGCTTGTGTTGTCAATATTCGCGAAAAAGATGAATATTTACTCGAGCACTCAGTTTCAGTTGCCGTCTACATGGCAATATTTGCCCGTTATTTAAAAATTAAAAAGCCCATAGTGCAACAACTTTCTATCGGTGCCTTTTTACATGATGTCGGCAAAATTATGGTGCCTGATGAAATATTAAATAAACCGGGCAAGCTCACCGATGATGAGTTTACCATTATGAAAACTCATGCCAATCACTCGATTGATATTATTACTAAAACTCCTGGCATTTCTAAATTAAGCTTAGAAGTTGCGGCTTTACACCACGAAAAAATCAATGGTGAAGGTTACCCAAATCAAGTAAAAGGTGACGCGGTTACTAAATTTGGTCGCATGATTTCTATTTGTGATATTTTTGATGCCCTAACAGCTGATAGATGTTACAAAGACGGTTTTTCGCACGTAAAAGCCTTTGCCATTTTGCGAGAATTAGCACAACTAAATCATTTAGATGTAAAGCTTGTTGATGCCTTTATAAAATGTGCTGGCGTTTTTCCTGTTGGCTCTTTAGTCAAATTAAAGTCAAACAAAGTGGCCATTGTTGAAGAACGTAACCTTCAAGATCCGACAAAACCCAAAGTAAAATCATTTTATAGCGCGAAAACAAATCACTACATCAATACTCAACAAATTGATTTGCAAAATTCTAACGATGAAATTGTTAAAGGGGTTCGCGCCAAAGATTTTGACTTAGATATGAATAAGATTGTTGAAATGTTATTGATGCAGGGTTAAGCTTTTTTTAAGTGTACTGATTTTTAGTCTATTGATTATCTTTTTGTTATAACTTTTTGTTAACAACTTTTAATGCTAAATAATTCAAGCTAGTGTTGGGTTTTGCTACGCTCCACCCAACCTCTATCTGCTAATTTAACGATTAAATCAACAAAGATTTAATCAAAACTAAACTCTATATAAGCTTTACCTAAAGAAGAATTTAACGGGATCATTACAATAGGGCCTTCTGCTTTATGATTAATGGTATGACCTGGTCCAGAAACAACCATAGGTGTAGCCATATCAAACTCTATACCTTTTTCGCTAAGTAAACGTTTAGCACCACCCGTAACCATATTAGTGATCTCACCCACTAAATCAGTAATTTCTTCATTAATTTCATCTGGACTTTCGCCAAACATATTTTGCATAGCACCAAGCGCTAATTTAGCTTCAAAAGTGATCGATAAAGATCCTTTAGCTTCCGGACTTACCATACCAATTAAACCAGAAACATCACCTCTCGCGGTTGCTCCTTTTTTTAATTGCGGTTTTTCTGGCGTCAATTCAATTTGCGCCATTGTGCTCATAACATTAAGCATTGATGTTAAAAACGGATTAATAAACTCTACATTCATAAAGCCTTCCAAGCCCTTTATTGTTTATTAGTATTATGATTTTGCATATTTTCATCTTAAATGTAAATCAATTAATACTAATTATTAACTATTATTGTAGCAATATGCTGTGATTTATCGAAGGTTAGACTACCTTGGATATTATTATCTTGAAAATTCACAGTATTTACTTGTTTAGCATAAGTATCGGTGAGTAAATCGTTTTTTACCACTAATCCGATCAAAAAATTTGAGTATTTAGCTTCTTGATAGATAAAGATTTTATCCCTCACAAACTCCAAGCCAACCCATGCTAAGCTAATATTAGTACTATTATTTTGAATTTTAAAGTGTTTTTCGAAATATTGACGAATTAATTCTTCATATTGAGGATATTCAGGGTTAAAACTAATTTGCTGCTGTTGGGAAATGGCATTTTCAACATCATGTAAGGTAAATTGATGAATAATTTCAATGCTATTAGTTTGGTGGTTAACATTTAGATCAGTAATACCAAAAAAGAAACGATGGGCCGATAGCGGAGCTATCGACCCAAAGATAACAACAAGTAATATTAAAATGAATGATGAGTTTTTCATTTAGTACTCTTTAATAAACAAAAATAGTCTTAATATTACTTTTATTAAGTACGCTATAGTTGTTAATGACCTTCATCTTCTGCAGCAGCTTCAGCAATTTCACCCACTGATTTTAATTCGACATTATAATCGTGCATCATATTACGCTTTTTCTTCTCTTTAAAAAGCTCAAAACGTGATTTAATAAGGCGGGCAGGCCAATAGTTATTATTGATATTAGTATCTGCTGTTTCCCAATTAGGATCTAAAGCAATAGCTTTAATTTCCTTTTCACGAATAAATAACTTAGAAACTTTTTTAGTGTTTTTACGCCAGATTTCCGCTGGAATATTAATATGTTCAACACTACCATCGGCGTAAGTAATCGCTAACAAAATAGGCATAACTAAACCTCCTTTATTCTCAAAATCAACGATATAAAAGTTACTTTTGTTAACTAATAAGTCTTTTTGCCATTGTTCTAACTTATTTTGGTTTTTATTGTATTTATTACGATCTTTATTGGTGGCAGTATATTTGTCATGCTTATTATAAAAATCTAATAATTCAGGATTTTCATCAACACGACGGGTCATGCCTTTATTACGTAGACGAGTTATAAATGTTGGTTTTTCATGCTCTAAAGCACGTTCCCACGCAGCTTCAGTATCAGGATTTTGACTATTAGGGCGATATAAATGCACATTAGTTAGCGCAATATCAACATGATCTGTAGTGTAAAACCAACCACGCCAAAACCAATCTAAATCAACACCTGATGTATCTTCCATAGTGCGGAAAAAATCAGCTGGCGTGGGGCGTTTAAACTTCCAACGTCGTGCATATTCTTTAAAAGCAAAATCAAATAATTCACGCCCCATGACTACTTCACGCAAAATATTTAATGCCGTTGCTGGTTTACCATAAGCATTGTTACCGAATTGTAAAATAGACTCTGAATTAGTCATAATAGGCACTTGGTTAGTACTTTTCATATAACTTGTAATGTTAGTTGCATGGCCACGACGCGATGGATAATTCTCTTCCCAAGCTTGTTCAGTTAAAAACTGTACAAAAGTATTTAACCCTTCATCCATCCATGTCCATTGACGTTCGTCTGAATTGACGATCATAGGAAAATAGTTATGCCCAACTTCATGAATAATAACGCCAACTAAACCATATTTTGTACGACGCGAATAGGTTTTTTCACCTGTTTTTTTATCGAGTGTCGGACGCGGACCATTAAAACAAATCATCGGGTATTCCATACCACCAACAGGGCCATTAACTGAAATAGCCACAGGATAAGGATATTCTAAGGTATATTTATTGTATTGTTTTAACGTGTGAATAATAGTTTCTGTTGAATATTTTTCCCACAATGGATTGCCTTCTTTAGGATAATAAGACATAGCCACCGTGTCAGTACCACCGGCTTTATAACCTTGTGCATCCCAAATAAACTTACGGCTTGATGTCCAAGCAAAATCACGAACTTTTTTTGCTTTAAAATGCCACGTTTTTGTTTTTTTACTACGTGTTTTTTCTTTAGCTTCGGCTTCTTTTTCACTAACAATAATGACTGGTTTACTAGCCGTTTTTGCTTTAAGTAAACGTTTACGCTGTTGTTTTGTTAAAACTTTTTTAGGATTTTGCAAAACGCCAGTAGCACCAACAATGTGATCGGCAGGCGCGGTAATGCTCACATCATAATCACCAAATTCTAAGGTAAATTCACCATTACCTAAAAACTGCTTATTCTGCCAACCCATTACATCGTAATAAGCCGCAGCTCGTGGATAAAAGGCGGCCACTTCATAGATATAATTATCGTCTTCTTTGAAATATTCATAGCCTGAACGACCACCTAATACTTTTTGATCATGTAAATGGTAATGCCAGTTAATTTTTAATTTAACACTTTCGCCTGATTTTAATGGCTGTGCTAAATCAACTCGCATCATCGTATTATTAATTACATAATGCAGTGGGTTGCCATGACCATCAGTTAGCTTAGTGATATTAAAACCACCATCAAATTTTGGTGCTTCAATCATGTTGCGAAAACGTTTAAACGACATTTTGTCTTTTTTAGGTGCCGTTCTCGTTAGGTTAGTATCTGACTTACCATTTTTAATGTTTTGATCTAATTGTAACCATAAATAACGCAAACTATCAGGGGAATTATTTTCATAATCCATGGTTTCGTTACCCGTTAAAGTTTGTGTTTTATCATCTAGTGTAATGTTAATTTTATAATTAACTTTTTGCTGCCAATATTTATGCCCTGGCGCACCTGAAGCGGTTCGATAAACATTAACTGTAGGCAATAATTCATCTAATTGACGAAATTTATCATTAAATTGCACATTATTTGCCATCGCATGGTTAGCAACAA
>WGGB01000215.1 GCA_015491935.1 Alteromonadaceae bacterium | reverse complement strand
TTAAGTAAAAGTTTTTGCTTGGCGGCAATAGCACTGTAGTACCACCTGAATCCATGCCGAACTCAGAAGTGAAATGCAGTAGCGCCGATGGTAGTGTGGGAGTTCCCATGTGAGAGTAGGACACCGCCAAGCGCCTATTAAGAAAAGCCGTAACAGAAATGTTACGGCTTTTTTCTGTCCGCAATAAAAACAGATAGTAAATAAATATTATTAATCAATGTAACTTCCTCACATAGTTGCTAAAATTGCTATTAACATTTATTCAATTTTAAAATTTAATGGCTATTAATTGGTATCCTGGGCATATGCATAAAGCCCAGAAAGAAATAAAAGAGATCCTTCCCCAGATTGATATAGTAATCGAAGTTTGTGATGCACGCTTACCCTTTAGTAGTGAGAATCCGATGATCACTGAGATCCGAGGCGATAAGCCTTTGATTAAAATTTTAAATAAAAGTGATTTAGCAGATGCTGATGTAACGCAATTATGGCTAGCTTATTTAAAATCTCAGCAAAAAGTCGATGCCATTGCTTTAACTACGGATAACCCTGCTGTTGCGAAGTCTATTCCTGCTTTGATCCGTAAAATGCTGCCTAATAAAGACCAACAAGGTAAACAAATTAATGCGATGATCATGGGGATCCCAAATGTTGGTAAATCGACATTAATCAATACGCTAGTGGGTAAAGCTAAAGCAAAAGTTGGCAATGAACCTGCGGTAACTAAGGGGCAGCAACGGATCAAATTGGAAGAAGGTTTATACCTTTATGACACACCTGGTATGTTGTGGCCTAAAATTATAAATGAAAATAGCGGTTATCGGTTGGCGGTGACTAGTGCCGTTAAAGATACTGCTTATGATCATGATGATATTGCTTTTTTTGCAGCACAATATTTACTTGAACATTATCCAAAGCGTTTAATTGAACGTTATAAATTAGAACCATTGCCAGAGACTGAAATTGAAGTTATTGAAGCCATTGGTCGGCTACGTGGTTGTGTACGTAGTGGTGGTGTAGTTGATTTTCATAAAGCATCAGCAATTTTAATCAATGAGATCAGAGATAAAACCCTAGGAGCAATTAGTTTTGAAACGCCAGCTTTAATTGAAGATGAAACTAAACATTTTATTGAGTTAGAAGCTGAAAAAGTGGCAGAACGAGAGGCGCGGAAATTAAAACGTGGTCGTGGCCGTAAAAATAAAAGGTAAATTTATGGAGCAATTTAAATTACATCCACAATTACAAAAAGATTGTATAGAACTAGTCGATTTTCCTTTATGTAAATTACTATTAAGTAATGATAGCCATTATCCTTGGTTTATTTTGGTGCCACGTATTATTGATGTTTCTGAAATATTTCAGCTTTCATGGCAAGATCAGCAACAGTTTCTAAATGAATCTAGTTTGCTAAGCGAGATATTAATGCAAGTCTTTGCTGGAGATAAATTGAATGTCGCAGCATTAGGTAATATGGTGCCGCAGTTACATATTCACCATATAGTACGATTTAAATCAGATGATTGTTGGCCTGAACCTGTGTGGGGAAAACAAGCTGCATTACCATACAGTGATGCTGAATTAATCCAAATAAAAGAAAAAATATTGCCTAAAATATAGATGTTTTATCATAAAAAAAAGCCGCTTTTTGCGGCTTTAAAGTTTTTATAGGCAAGTGTTAGAAGGTATCTAATTTCAGTATTAAAAAGCGGTAAGTGACTGCTCTAAATCTGCAATAATGTCTTCAACATTTTCTAAGCCAATGGATACGCGAATTAAACTATCGCTAATACCAGCGGCTAAACGCTCTTCAGGAGAATAAGGTGAATGAGTCATTGATGCAGGGTGTTGAATAAGTGATTCAGCATCACCTAAACTAACCGCTAATGAAAATAACTCTGTTTTATTAATAAAGTTTTCACCATCTTTAATATCCCCTTTAATTTCAAAGGCAATAACACCGCCAGCGGCTTTCATTTGGTTACCGATGAATTTATAACCGTCGTGGCTTGCTAAACCTGGATAATATACTTTGTCTATTTTTGGGTGTTTTTCTAAAAATTCAGCAACGCGTTGAGCATTATTACAATGGCGTTCCATTCTGATCGGCAAGGTTTTTATACCACGTAAAATTAACCATGCATCGTGCGGACTCATAGTCGCGCCAATATCTTTTAATGCGGTCATTTTTATTTCACCGATCATTTCTTTTGTACCGCAAATGATCCCTGCAACGACATCACCATGACCATTTAAATATTTAGTTGCGCTGTGAATAACAATATCAATACCAAATTTTGCTGGTTGCTGTAATACAGGCGTTAAAAACGTATTATCAACGACAGAAATTAGTTGGTGTTTTTTGGCTATATTCGCTATTTTTTCGAGATCTAATACCACAAGATTTGGATTGATCGGTGTTTCTAAAAAGATCATTTTAGTATTTTCTTGGATCGCTTGTTCAATATTTTGCGGCTCTGTCATGTCTACAAAGGAGACTTCAATACCAAATCTTTTTAACATATGATTCATTAATGCAAATGAACAACCATAGACGGCTTTTGATGAGATTAAATGATCGCCAGCTTGTAAATTAGCTAATAATACGCCTGATACTGCGCCCATGCCTGTTGCTGTTGCGGCGGCATCTTCCATACCTTCCATCGCAGCTACTCGTTGTTCTAATTGGCGCGTAGTTGGATTACCTAAGCGGCTATAAATATAACCCTCTTCTTCACCAGCAAAACGAGCAGCGCCTTGTGCAGCATCTTTAAAAATAAAAGTAGAAGTTTGATATAAAGGTGTTGCTAATGAACCAAATTGTTCGTCATTAATTCTACCAGCATGAATGGCTTGGGTTTCTATGTTTTTACTGTGACTCATTTATTTTCTCTAAGTTCTAGTTGTTGTGAATATAACAGACAGTAGCAATATTCACTCCAACAATATAAATTCAATAAAATCATATTGTTATGTTTTTTGTTTTATGGTTTGTAATAAAATGATTACAATTGAGATTATATAATTATCAATAAATTAGTCGCTATTGTAATTGAAGCCTATTAAATAGCAGAACAATCGCTTTTAAGTCGTTTTAATCTATGTTGTAATAAAAATGGTACGTGTATTTTTTTTATTACAATAAGGCGGCTTAATTATTAATAAGTATTGTTTAAGGGAATTTAAATGAGATTAGCTATTCACTCAACAGATAGAATAGGAATAAGCCAAGAAATACTTTCTGTTTTTGCGCAACGGCTGTGGAATATTAAAGCGGTTGAAATTGAGTCTTGTTTAACTTATGTACATATTACGGAAAAAAAATTATTATTTGCTACGGTTGTTGATGCTCTTTTATCTATAGAGGGGATTAAAAATTGTCAGTTAATTGATTTACTTCCAGCAGAGCGTAATGCAAAGCACTTAACGGCATTGCTTGCGCGTATCCCAGATCCAATTATTGATATTGATCATTTAGGTAATATTTTAGCTGTTAACAATGCTGTAAATAATTTATGTACTCATAAACACATTGATTTTGTTGATACCAACATTCGTAATTATATTGACCAAGATATTACTGGTTTATTAACTTTAGATACTAAAAGTATTGAAGTTAATTTTATAGGGACAGCTTATATTGCCGATATTAGCCCTGTTGTTAATAAAAATCAGATCAGTGGAGCAGTATTAGTACTGCACTCTCTTAACACGTTAGGACGGCAAGTCGCCTTATTACAAAATACGAATAATCAAAGTATTGATAATATTCTGGGACAGTCTGCTCAAATTAATACACTAAAAGAACAAGCATTGCGCTTTGCTGAACTAGAGCTGTCGGTACTGATTTCTGGTGAAACAGGGACAGGTAAAGAACTATTTGCACGCGCTTTACATGAAAAAAGTTCAAGATCAAAGGCACCGTTTCTTGCCATTAATTGTGCAGCATTACCTGAAAATTTGCTTGAAAGTGAACTATTTGGTTATGCTTCTGGGGCATTTTCTGGGGCAAAGCTGGGAGGCAAACCTGGTTTGTTTGAATTAGCCTGTGGCGGTACTGTTTTTTTAGATGAAATTGCTGAAATGTCAGTTTATTTGCAAGCTAAATTATTGCGTTTTTTGCAAGATTATACTTATCGTCGTGTTGGCGGTATGAAAGAGCTAACCGCAAATGTGCGTATTGTCTGTGCAAGTCATCAAAATTTGTTAGAACTGGTGGAGAAAAAACTTTTCCGAGAAGATCTTTTTTATCGAATAAATGTGCTAAATCTAAATTTACCGCCCTTAAAAGAGCGCTTTGAAGATATCCGTTTATTAGCCAATCACTTTATTCAAGATGCTTGTTTACAAACAAACCAACAAGGTATTAAGCTTTCAGAAGAAGCACTGTTTGTTTTACAAAGCTATAATTGGCCCGGTAATATTCGACAATTACAAAATATACTTTTTAGTGTTGTTGCTTTAGCATCGCAAGCTATTATAACGGGAGAGGAAATACAAATAGCTTTATCGCAACAGTCATTAACAAAAAACGATATTATAGATAACCAATCGAGTCATGTGCATGATTGGTCATCAGCACAAGCTGAGTTTGAAAAAAAATTATTGAGTCAGCTTTATCCTTTGTATCCAACTACACGAAAACTTGCTGCCCGTTTAAATGTTTCGCATAATAAAATAGCCATGAAATTAAGACAGTATGGTTTAACTTGACTCATAAATAGTTATACCAATTCGATTAAATTTCTTTTCAACTCAGTATTAAAATATAGATAATCCTGTCATCGTAGTAAAGAGCTCTAAGGCTTTAGTACCTGCTAATGAATTACCGTTTTTATTTAGGGCTGGTGAATACACTGCAATGGCCATTTTTCCAGGGATCACAGCAACAATACCACCACCTACACCGCTTTTTCCTGGGATACCAACACTAAAAGCAAAGTCACCACTGGCATCATAATGACCACAGGTTAACATTAATGAATTAATACGCTTTGCTTGGGATCCGCTAATAAATTCTCGACCAGTGATGGGATCTCTACCATGATAGGCTAAATATAACATTGCTCTGGACAGTTGTTGACAGTTCATCACGACAGAGCATTGTTGAAAATAGGTGGTGATCACCTCATCTACATCATTATTTAGGTTACCAAAACTTTTCATTAAATTGGCTAAAGCAATGTTTAAATACCCGTGCTGCATTTCAGAAGTAAAAACGTTGTTATCAAAATTGATGGTATCATCATTAGAACACTCGCGAATAAAGTGTAGTGTTTCTTTTTGTGCGTTATATTTATGATCCCTAAAATGTGAAATTAAGCTATCGCACACGACAATTGCACCTGCATTAATAAAAGGATTACGAGGAATTCCTTGTTCATACTCTAATTGAACTAAAGAATTAAAAGGATCACCAGAAGGTTCTCGACCAACTCTAGTATATAACGCTTGCCTATAAGCGCGTAGAGCTAAGGTAAAGCTAAACACTTTAGAAATACTTTGTACCGAAAAGGGATGCTGGTAGTCACCTATGCCATAACATTCACCTGTATTTAAGGTGATTGCCATACCAAACTGTTTTTTATCAACTTCGGCTAATGCTGGAATATAATCGGCGACTTTGCCTTGACCAAGCAAGGGTTGAATTTGCTTATGAATATTATTTAAAACCGCTGAAAAATCCATAAAAGTAACCGACTATATAAATTAAAGAAAATAAGTTTGCTAGTTATATATCTAAGTTAATTAAATGGCAACTAACTTTAGTCGCTATGCTAATAATATTGAAGTTATAGCAACTTGATTAACTTACTCTTAAATAGGTTGCTAAGTAAAAATTTTCTCATATATACTGTGTGCTCGAAATATTTATTATTACGACTAATTAAGGTAATTCAAGCCTGTAATTTAATGCTTATTTATTTTTGTTTGGGTAGTCTAAAAATAAAAATAATCTCATTTTGACTCAGTGCAATTATAACTAAATTATTTTTGGACTCTTATATAGGAATATCAATGATATTGTATAAAAATAAATTATTGACCAAAGTGCTTTTTCCAAGTGTCTTGTTATCTACCGTATTTATTTCTACTTCAGTTTTTTCTTTTTCTGATAATAGTAAGCTATCTAATATAACAACTAAACCCGTTGTTAGAGAGACAAGAGAGCCTGAAGCTGCAACAGGATTAGCTAATAATAAAGCTGTTTACGGCAAAAAATTTATGATTTCGGCCGCTAACCCTTATGCAAGTGAAGCTGGTTTTAATATATTAAAAAAAGGAGGTAGTGCAGTTGATGCTGCTATTGCTACAGAGTTAGTCCTTAATTTAGTTGAGCCGCAATCCTCGGGTATTGGCGGTGGTACTTTTATGCTGCATTGGGATAATCAACACCATAAAATGGTTGCTTTTGATGGTAGAGAAACTGCACCTAAAAGAGCTACAAGCAGTTTGTTTTTAAACGCGAATGGTAAGCCATTAAAGTGGATAGATGCCGTTGTTGGAGGTCGTTCAGTTGGTGTGCCTGGCTTATTAGCCACATTTAAAAAAGCACATGATCAATACGGAAAACTTCCTTGGGCAACTCTTTTTGAACCTGCAATAAAGCTCGCTGAAAATGGTTTTATAGTGTCACCACGTTTAGAAAAACTATTAGGGATGAACTTTAATCCAGGTATCCATAAATTACCCGAAATTAATCATTATTTGTTTCCTCATGGGAAGGCACTTAAAGCGGGTGATATTTTAGCGAATAAAAAACTGGCTAATGTTTTTCGTAGTATTGCGAAAGATGGCATTGATGTTTTTTATAAAGGTTGGATAGCAAAAAAAATCGTTGATAAAGTTCAACATTCAGCTATTGCTCCTGGTTTATTAAGGTTACAAGATTTGGCTGCTTATTATGTGCCTCAGCGAGAACCTGTTTGTGCTAAGTATCAAAGTTATAATCTTTGTGGTATGCCGCCATCAAGTTCTGGTGGTGTTGCCGTTATTCAAATATTAAAACAATTAGAACCTTTTAACTTATCTCAATATAAACCTAATGCATTAGAAGCATTACATTTATTCACCCAAAGTTCTCGTTTAGCTTTTGCTGATAGAGACCGTTATTTGGCTGATACAGATTTTGTTTCTGTTCCCGTAGCTGGGCTTATAGCTGATAATTATTTAGCTAAACGGGCAAAATTAATTAATCCTCATAGAGACATGGGTAAAGCTTTTGCAGGAGTTCCAAAAGGAGCATTAGCCCAAGCCAATGATAATGCGATAGAAAGACCATCAACCAGTCACATTTCTATTATTGATGCTGAGGGTAATGCAGTATCAATGACTAGTAGTATTGAAAATGGTTTTGGTTCAGCACTTATGGTTGAAGGGTTTATCTTAAACAATCAACTTACTGATTTTTCACTTGATCCTAAACGTAATGGTAAATGGGTCGCCAATAGAGTTGAACCTGGTAAGCGTCCACGTAGTTCAATGGCACCAATGATGGTGTTTAATGAAGATAACTCATTAAAGCTATTAGTGGGTTCTCCTGGTGGTAGCCGAATTATTGATTATGTGGCACAAACTATCATTGGCGTACTTGATTGGCATTTAGATCCTCAACAAGCGATTAATTTACCTAAAGTAACCAATCGTAATTACATTACTACCTTAGAAAAAGGAACGAGTGTTGAATTATTAAAATCGGCATTAGAAGCGAAAGGTCATCGTGTACAAATACGTGATTTAAATTCAGGTATTCATGCGATTGAAATAACCAAACAAGGACTTATTGGTGGAGCAGATCCTAGACGAGAAGGGCTTGTTTTAACTCAGTAAATATTATTGAAATGTTAACTAATAGTTTTGATTCGTTTATTTTTAAAATAAGCAGAGACAAAAATTGTTATATTAGTATTGTAAGTTTACATTTTTATTTGCACTTTATGTGCTGTTGAATGGTTGGCGCCCCACCAGAGTCCGACAAGCAAGTATAAGGCAATGTTAAATAATGAATTTATTTGTTGTCGTCTACTTTTATAGTACTAAATGTGGTACTAAAATCTAAAGTCACCAACTTTAAACGCCTAAAATAATAATGCAAAATATACCAAAAAAATTTATTATTTTTAATTCAAACAATAAAATTTAACAACTGAACTTATTTAATCACGGTGCTAGATGATCATGTATTATTAAGTAAAAAAGTACCGACCACTATCATGGCTGATGGTATTCCTAAAAATCATTTAACTAAGTATTGAACAAACAGAAAAAGTAGTGAAAGATTTTATCAACGATTATATACGCTAGTGATGTAATAAAACGGCAATAGCGAGGCTACCTTTAAGCTGTTAGTGTTAGATGAGGTAGCACCCGTTATTTAAAAGCGCTCAACCTACAATGGCTTGAGCAATTTATAAAAATGCTACCCGATGCCAATATTTGTGGTGTTGTGATCGGTAGTTATCGAAAAAGGAATTAACAATGAATAAAAAGCACGTAATTGACAAGGTTTTCCTACCAATAGATATAGCTTATTCGTTAAAAAATGTAGCACTATTAGCGCTGCCTATCTTTATTGTTTTGTATTATTTATCCTTTTATTATTCTGATAGACCTATTTTAATAGATATTCAAAACGTAAAATATCAATCAACAACAAATAAAGACGTGAAAAAAGAACTAGGTCAGTACGGAAATTATTCTATATACAAGTATGCAACACTTAAAAATAAAGACATTACAGAGAATGACTTAGTAAAATTTTTTAAAAACTACACACCTATTAACAAACCTATTTATGGATTTTTGTTACTGACAAAAAAATCAAAAATAATTGTATTAATTATAATATCAATAATATCTTCATTTCTAAGTTTGCACTTTTATCTCATTCTAAAAGAATCAACAAAGGTATTTATCCATTTATATTCCTCGTCAAAAAACCACTTGGTCATACATATCAACAGAAAAAATTCAGCAAAAGGTTCAATGACTAGGGATAGGCCGCACTCAAACGATTTAAATTTTAAATTATTAAGTTATTATTATTTAAATAAAGAAATAAAACTTAAGAATGTAATTTTATTTATTGGTTTGATTTTATCATTATTATCAAGTTATCTCTATTTTTCAGGGAGTAACTTTAATGATTGCGTTCTAAATCATTCAAATGGAAAAGGAGCGCAAGCTTTGAAATACATTTATCAAGTATGCTATGCAAAATATAATAACTAATAATTGGAGATCTAAGTAAACAAAACCAGTACCCACCAAAGCATGATCACGTTATTAACGCAGATGTGTAACGCTGTGCAAAAGCATTTTAAAATGTGAAACAATAAAAGCTTATTTGCTGAATTACTATCAAAAAAAATTAGATACTGCTTATTAGAGTAAAAGAAATTAGAGAGGTTTACAAAGAAAATGGAACCGTTGAAAAAATCGGACTTGTCAAAGGCGCGTATCACCCACAACTGCGAAAAGTTGTCATTACCGCTATGGGTATGCAAACGGTCGCCGATGGACGAGAAACCTTGCGACATGAAGTGCTCGGACACTACGGTCTTAACACGTTTAAAAGCGAAGATAAAAAAGCTATTCTACAAAGAATAATCAACAGTAAAAAGAAAAAGTTAGTTTGCTATGGGAAAGAGCGAGGCGTAAATACCACTAGGACGGACACTGATACTTCAACGAACAAGGATGACACAGCTAGCCTTGATAACACCTCTGACAAAAGTATAGCATAAAGAAGAGTAAACTAATGAGTGACCACTGACAAATGACACCCCAAAGCTTCTACTACTTTTTTAATCGTGTCGAACTGTGGTTTGGCACCTGACTTTAAGGTTTTATACAAACTTTCTCTGCCAAGCCCCGTACTGTTTGCTATTTGTGTCATTCCTTTTGCTTTGGCAACATAACCTACCGCACGAATAAACTCGTCAGTATCACCATCTTCAAGCACCATAGCCATATAAGTAGCAATATCTTCATCGGTTTTTAATTGCTCTGCCAAATCAAACTCTGGTAAATCGCTTACCTTAACCATAGGTTAATCCTCCAATTGTTTAGCGCGTTGTTTTGCTATTTTAATGTCTTTACTCTGGCTAGATTTATTGCCACCGCCAAGCATGATCACCAGCTCGTTACCGCGAGTAACATAATACATACGCCAACCAGCGCCAAAATGTTCGCGCATTTCACTAACACCATCACCGACAGGTTCAATATCTCCCAACAAGCCACGTGAGGCTTTATCCAGCCGTCTAGCAAGTCGAAGTCTAACGGTATTATCTTTAATACCATTTAGCCAGTCGTTAAATTCATCAAGGCGTTTAATAATATACATAGGTTTAGTGTATCCGTATGGATACTAAATAACAAGTTTGATTTTGACAAATAAAAGCAGTTAAAACGATATTTTTTGATGTGGAAGACGCATACACGCGACCAAATGCTAACCTCTAAAGGCTCCCCTCATCTAACGCCCGAAACGCCTCGGCAGCAATCTTCCACAAAAGAAAGAATAGCATTCAAAGTTAATATTGACAAAACAGGTGATTTTTATCGTGTTATCACAGCGTACACCGCAGATAAAAGAACAATAAAAAATAGACTAGAAAAAGAAAAAGTTAGCTTGCTATGGGAGAGTTCGAGCTACTTTGGCAGAATGCCGAAATTTCTGCGGGTAATGCCAATATATCACCTGACTTGAACCCTCTCACTGATAATAAAACTGGCTCAGTGGAGTTAAGCGTAAGTCACCAAAAAAGTAGCTCTGACGAAAATATAGCACCTAAAGATAAAGCTGACAAAACTAACAGCGCAAGATAAATTATTTAGTCGGTCTACCCTTAACAATAACATCACCACTGACAACGGTATTGCTACCGTCAGTGTGCAAGAAACAAATGAAGTCATCCAAAGTGCCGATAATGTAGGTGGCGTATTCCATGACGGTAAAACCTATTTAATATTGGATAAATTAAAAGGTGAAGCTAATAGTTTTAATTAACCTTTTGATGCTAAAAATAATCCAATTATTGTTGCTATACATTTTGATTAAAAAAGGTGGTCGTGGTCTGCAAATAAATAAAATAGCGAGTGTGTACGGTAGAAATAACGCAAGTAATGCGCTAAAAAGTTTTGAACTTAACTATCTTGATAAAAGCAAAAATCCTGAACTATCACGGCTCGTCCATCTGTTGATCATGGAGAGTAATCGGAAGTCTCAGGATGTAAATGCGAGTATATTAACCCCTAACAATATTGTCAATGATCCAGACGTTCGTTTTTCACGAACTGTTAACGATACAGACACCAAACAATCAAAAAGCATTATCAATAAGATCACAGCTCATTTAAAAATAAAAGGATAGAGTGATAATTTAATAGCCAACGAAGATGGATGGAAAATTAATAAACTGACCCGTAAATTTCAAAATTTATATATTGTCTTTTGGCAAAGGTGAATGATTTGATTTAGCATTGTTAGCTGATATTTCAGCAATCAAATTATTAATTGTCATTTCGCCTGAGTGTTCTACCTTGTCTTTAAATGCTTGAACGTTAGTATGCTTACCGAGTAGCTCCAGTTTCTAACTTTGTCAGGGAATTTAATTTTTTTAATGATGGTTGTGGTGTCGCCGCTCATTATTTCATTAATATCTAACGCGCTAATTGTTGTGCGCCATGCTTTTGGCCACTTATCAATTGATAATAAATTAGAGTGTTCATCAAAAATGTCGGCAATATCCATTTTATCAATCTCAACCAACCTGTTTAACACATAGTCCGCATTGATTTGCGTGCGCTCATTACGCTTTGTCATTGCTATTGAAATAGCTTTTTGAATGTCAACATTAGTCAACAACCTTTGAGCTTGTGAGCGTGCTGTTTTCTTAGAATACCCCGCCGCTATTGCTGCTCTTGTCGCATTAAAATCAATAATGTATTCATCAACAAATGCTTGTTGTTTACGTGTTAATTTTGATTTGTTAGTAGGCATTAATTTTCATCCAAAAAAGTTCTGATAACCAAACAGAGTAAAAATAGTAAAGGGTTAAATGGCAATACCAAGTAAATACTATACGAAACGATAAACACTGTAAATAATCACAGTACGGTGTATTACTTCTTAAATATACACTGTGTTTATCCATTTTTGTTTGCAGCACTGATTGACTATATAGCACCAAAACCGAAACAATAGTTTTAGCGTTTAAAATTTATCCTTAATCGATGTTTTATTTTTCTGAGGGAAAAAAAAGGTTTTATCTGTACCATCTGTACCACTTGGCTGTAAGGCTTTGTGTATAAGGGGTGTAGCTGGTACAGATGTTTTTTTATCTGTACCACTTGTGATCCTATCTGTACCACCTTGCTTTTATCGCTAACCTTTTGTTTTTATTTTATTTGTTGGGTGTATTGTGGTTTGGTATAGATAAATAGCTACTGGTATAGGTGGATATTATTAAAAAATATCTTCGGTTTTATGCCCTAAATATTTAGCCAATTTTTCCTTTAAATCGTTACTGTTTAGTAATTCATAATACTTGCCTTGCCCTCTGTTTGAACGTCCTAATACTCGTAAACCGATAGCACTAAATGTTTTGCCTATTTGTGTTCTTGCTGTGTTTACGGTCATGGCAATGTCGTTTGTTTCGCACCAGTGCCTATATTGGCTAATGGTTTCTGAGGTGTATATTCTCGCGGCATTAGCAAATGGTTTTTCCTTGCTTAATTCATCATGTAAAAAAGCTAGTACTGGTGGCAAGTTTTGTAATTTTTCATCAATCAAGCCTTTAGTCGTTGGCGCTTTAAATGGCTTAAATTCACTTAAATCAATATGCAATAAATGTTCTAAAAAATATTGTGCCGCTTGTCCTTGGTCGATAAATTCATTTAAGCGTTTAAAGTAATCATGATCATCAATTTTACAGCTAGATGGTTCTATGACTAAAAACCGTCTTTCACGAATACCAGCACGTAAAATACGGCTATGATTTCCTGCAAATATAAATCTGGCATAGTTAGGTACAGGCTGCGCATCAATGCCTTTTAATTCCATGTTAAAGGTTTGTTCAGAAATAAGTCCTTTGGCTTTGTTAAATATCTTTTTGTCAGTCAGGTCTACTTCATCACCAAGCATTAATAATTTACCAGCAAGTAAGCCATTAAATTTACCTGTTATTTGTTCACTGCCATTTACTTGTAATGCGTTAACACCAAACATTTTTTTTAATAATTTAAATAAAGTACCTTTTCCTGTTCCCTCTGCTGATTTCATTAATATAGCTACGGTAGGCTTTTGCTCTGGCTTTTGTACAATATGTGCTAACCAGTGAATAAAATAACTTGAGGCTATACTATCGCCAGCACAAAGTACTTGATGAATATGATTTAGTATTAGAGTTACCTCACCAGCAAGAGGTTTTACCCCTAGCCCTTGATAAGCATTGTACGCACCTGGTGGTGTTTGTTGATGATTAGGATAATAACCCACGCCATCAGCATAAAAACGTTTTGCTTGCCAGTTAAACCATGCCTTACCTTGATTAAGCCCTGCTATTTTGGGTAAGTGTGCAAAGTAATTATAAAAGTCTTGTACGCTTTCAAACGTCATACGCTTACCATCAACCGCACAAGGTTTAAATACCATAATTTTATGTTTCGCTCCGATCACTACATGCGCGTATTTTTCATTAATTTGTTCAAGTAAGTTTAATTCACTATCGCTTATAACTTGATTATTTATAATGGTTGGTTCGCTTGGTGTTTCGACGGTGGCGAGTTCAATAATATTACTCATGCGCTTACCTCTTTTTTATTTTTGTCTTGTGCTTGTTTAACTTGTGCTTGTTTAACTTGTGTTTGGGCGTAGTCGTTCCAGTCGGTTAGCCCTGCGAGCTTTTGTTCAAAGCTAAATGGTGGAAAGGCTGTTTTAGCGCGGCTACTTGCTGCCGCACTCAATGCTTTTTCTTTACCAGTGTTAGTGCCAGTTTTACGTTCAGTTAAGTAATCATCATCACCTGCAATGACTAACTCAATATCTCCCCACAGTTGTCGCGCTATTTTGGCAATAGGTGTTAAGTTGTTGGCGTTCATTGCCGCCAATACAGGAAACCCCGTTATTTGATGAACACTAACGGCAGTTGAAAAACCCTCGGCAATATACAAGCGTGTTATCGGTTCGTTTATTGGTAAACCAATAGGGCAGCACAAGCCTGTAACTTTTCCCCCCGTAATAAAGCGCTTAATGCCTTTGGGATTAATTGTTTGTACGTTAATTAGTTGTGGTGGTGTTTGGCTGTAATCTACTAACGGAATAATTAACAATTCGCCAGCAACACGAACCACATCAGGTAAGCTAATTTGTTTTGCTTTTAAATAACCGTGCGTAAAATTATTACGCTCGGTTATCGTAATAGCTTGCTGATAAAGTTTTAAGGCTTTACGTGTGGCGTTGACTTGTTTTTGCCGTTTAACGCCATCAGCGCGTTTTATAGCAACTTATATGTCTATGCGCTCTTGTTGGCTTTGTTGGTAGTTGTCAGGTTTCCATGTTTCAGTAATACCTGTTTGCCAGTCACCCATCACTAAAACAGGGCTACCAGCAAAAGCAATATACCAACCATTTTTCCCTTTAGGTTTTAGCTGTGTTGCTACACGGTGAACTTCACCATCAGTAAACAAGTGTTCAACCAATAAACCAAAATTTTGTGCGGCGGCTAATTGAGTATTAGTGATCATAATATCGACCTCGTTTTTGTCGCTGTTCGGCTGCTAACATTAGCGCGGTAATTTCGGCATCTAATTGCGCGTTAGTTTTGCCACTAGCATTAGGCAAGCTTGGTGCTTTTTCCCAATCGTCTAACCATTCATCTACCGTTTGCTCTTGCGGTGATTTTTTTCCAATTTTCGCCCGATTATCATTTGCACTTATTACTTGTTTATTAGTGGTATTAATTAAAGGTAAAGCCTCCTTATTTTCTTGCTTCCTTATAACCTTATTACCGTAGTAAAAACCACCCGTAGTAGAAATTGGCTGTAAACCTTGTGGAGCTTGGTCTAGATCAAAATCGATGTCAGGAACTTGTCGGGAAGTTGTCAGGCAATTGTCAGGTAAATTCACCTTTTTTTTCTGATGTTCGTTAGGGCTAAATTGCGCCAGTAAACGCTGATAATGAATACCTAACAATGCAATTTTTTTATCAATAAAACGGTTATTGTTATCTACGTTACCCGTAAAAATTAGTGATTTTAATTTCCCCATACAATCATAAAAACCAGCTAACCTTTTAGGAAAAGTTAACCCCGTTGATTGCCAGAATTGATAAAATTTACTGCCCTTGGTAGTGATGAATTTTTTACCTGAAAGTGGCTCGCCTTTTTTACCATACTTAGTCGTTTTAGCTCGTTTTAAACTGGCATTAAAAACCACGTAGGCAAGTTCACCTGTTAGCAAGTGTTCAAACTGCAAAGTAATGCCTTGGTAATTTTGTTTACCATAAGCGCCTGTTGAATAACTCACATAACGATAAGCATTAATGCCAAGTTGTTTAATTATGGTTTGAGTTAATATCGACTCATGATCGTTAAACCAGCATGGAGGTAGGGCAACACCATTAGTAGGTGTTACCGATAATTTACCTTGAATAATTGCGACAATATCACCTTGTCGCAATAACTGATTTAATAAACCTAAGCCGTTACTGCTACTCACCATTTACGGTAGTGTTGTAACTACCGCCCGAGTAAAGTTGAGTGTGCGCGCAATTTTCGCTTTGTTCGTCGCAAGCGGCAATAATTTCAGACAAGTTAGTCAGCATGTAACCAAGATTGAAAATAGTGCTATCGCTTATAGGTTCTTTAATGCTGTTGCAAGTAACCGTTGTCATTAGCTCACCTATGGCACCAATACCACCAATTAAAGACTCTTTAACTTGATCAAAATCTTGTTTCAATCCTTTGGCTTTTTCGGTACTGGCATCATAGGTATTAATGTTATGAAGTAAGTTATAGGCTGGACGTTGGCTCATGCGTCACCTCCAAGCATTCCTTTATAAAAGGTCAGCTTCAATTCAAGCGCACTTACATAAAGTTGTATGGCGGTTATATCTTCGCTACTCGCTTCACCACTATGAATATTTAATATGGCTTGCTGGTAAGTAAATTCGCGCTGTTCAATGCTTTGTTGGGCGAGTTGTAATTGATAGTTCATTATATCGCCCTCGCTGTTGGTGTTTGGCTAACAAACAGTAAAGGCAAACCATTTAAGGCTTGGCGTGCTTGCTGTTCAGTATCAGCACAAACCGATACTTTGCGAGTATTGTCGAGATCAGCCAATTTGTTTTTATTGGTAATTAGAAAGGTATAAATCATGGTGTGAATTCCTGTGTTAAATAAATAACTCAGGTGGATAACAAGCCGCAAAGACAATGCGCCACACAGAAGAGCGCAAGGGACGGGAGCGTTTGCGGTCAAGCCGCTTGGCTCGTTATCCTGCTCCCGTATTTGAGATACACTACCGCTAGGGTATTGTATAAAATAGGTTGCTGGCTTATCTGTGCTGTTCATTGCTAACGGGTGTCTTAAATCCGCCTGAATGTCGTCGGGTGTCTTAAATCCAACTGAGCTAAGCATAATCACCTTAACGTTATTTGTAAAGCTGCCATTTAAAATACTCATGCTGCCACCTTGCTGTAACGCATAGTGCGATAATGATTTAATAGCATTTTCGCTTTTACTTTTTCTTCACCATTAAATAATGAATAACGAGTAAAACGTGTAACCCCACCTCTTTGATGAGTATGTTTTTCAGGGACACGCTTAAATATTAAGCCCTTGCTATTTGCTAAGGTTGATATGGTTGAATGTAAGCAAGTATCACCGTAGCTGTTCAGCGCTTCAAGTTCGGCTAAGCCAGCATCCCCACGAATCAATAATTCTTGTAAGCAAAGTTCTAATTTTGTCGGTATTTTTATCGTTTTTTTGTTATTATCTTTTTGAGTATTTAATGCGCTGCTAGAGTCCGCTTTAGTGGCGTTTTTATTTGTCATGGTTAAGCCTCCACTTCATCAAAAATCAATTCTTCAAATTGTTCTATTATTGAAATTGTTTGATACAAAACCTCAGTAGTGTGTGAGCAAAAGTTGCTATTTTGCGCCAGCTCACTTAATACAAGGCGTACTTCATCAAGGTTGATTGGGGGATTATTAGGGGCTGCTTTTAACTGAGTAATATTGTTTTTCATTGATATTACCTCTAAGCTGCTTGTTGGCGTTGCGCGACTAAATTACGTACTAGCTGGCGTATTTCATATTTACTTTTACCAGCAACTAGCGCTTTGAGTACCGCTTGGCATTCGTGTTCTAAATAACCACAAGCACGACCACCTAAACTAATTGGTGGTACCATTAAGCCGTCTTGTTCACGGTAGAATAATGTAGATTTAGAAAAACCGAACAGAGTTAATACTTCAGGACGACGTATAATATTTAAAATTATATCGTTGTATGGATTGGTTGAATTGTGTAGAGCCATATAGTTACCTTTTGGGTGTTCGTGAATATGGCTTTATTATCTAATTTAAAAAATTACAAAATAGTCTTCTGCTTGCTAAAGCAGTTATATGCGAGTAAAAACATGTAACTACGCGCACAAGCATTTTTTATTTCTGTGCTTTGTTATATTTCAAAAGCCACTTGTAAATTGTATCTACTGCTTGGTAGTCACTAGAAAAGTCAAACCCGTTGTTATTTCCATATTTAATTACATCAGTGGCAATATTCAAAGCGGCTTGCCTTACAGATTTATAGTTTTTTTCTGAGTAACACTTGATCGCATACTTTTTTGTTATTTCACTGTTTTTATGTTTTGCCTTTGCTGCTTTTGAATTTTTATTCCTTATAGTCGCGTTAACAGCCCAATGAACTATCAAAGGCTCCCACATGAGAAAATATGAGTTAGATATTGAGTAAAAGAGTGCAAACCATGTTTGTTGATTATTAATGTTTGAATTTTCAAAGAAAGTCCAAGAGTTTTCTTTATCCCATATTATAATTAAACCAAAAGCATATAGCGCAAGTGCTTTTTCTTTTTGGTCAGTGATTGTTTCAATAAAGTGTCTGATATGGCTACTTTGAGGGACATTGTCAAAATCTTCCCCCATATTTTGATAAAGCGCTTTATCGGCTATAAAATCATTGTTTCTACTGTTGTGGTAGAAATAGTTGAACTGACTAAGAGTGCTTTTAATAAAAGAGGCTGGAATAGAAGTACAATTTATTTTATTTAAATCATTATGAAATGGTAAACCCTGACATAATAATTTGACTCTAAATTCAAAAAACATATTTTGTATCACATCTTCTTTATTAGAAAAAGTATGATTGGCTATGCTTTCTAACTCATCGTCATTCAAATCGGATAAAAACATTTTGCTTTCTCATTGCAAACCTCAATAAATTAACCAAGCCAAGGCGGTGAGGTTACCGCCTGTTCAGGACACCCCTAGGCTTGATCAAACTTTAAAAACACTGTGTATAAATACAGAGGTTTATTTTGTCGCGTTTTGTTGATGCGGTCAAGGGCGGTTTTTAACGGTCAATAGGGGGTTAGATTTATTTGCTATTGTACTGAATACCCGTATAATAAGGTTATGAAAACAGTTTACGAAACCGACACTTTTAAAAAACAAGCCGATAAAATATGGTCAGAGGATGAACGTTTAACATTCATTACCTATATTAGCGATAACCCAAATGCTGGCGATGTAATTCCTAATGCTGAGGGCGCGCGTAAAATCCGCTGGACTATTCACGGCAAAGGTAAGCGTGGCGGTGTACGGGTTATTTATTTTAATGTGAATACAGATTTGCTGTGCTTAGTCGCTATTTATAAAAAGACTGAGCGAGATAATTTAACCGCTAAACAAATTAAAGAGGTACACTAAAATGGATATTGATAAAATTGCACAAGCTATTGAAGCCGATGCTGGCGAACCTATCGAGGGATTACGTCAATCCTTAGCAGAAATGAATACGGGTAAAATTGCGCACCAATACACGCCAGAACAACTATTGTTACAAAAGGCTAGGCAAAGTTTACATTTAACTCAAACCAAGTTCGCCAAGCTTATTGATACGCCCGTTGCTACCCTTAGAGATTGGGAACAAGGACGATTTAAACCAGCAGGCAGCGCACTTGTATTGTGTAAAGTTGCTATTACAAACCCTAATGTGCTTTTGTCTATTAACTAAAGCATATCCCCTTCAGCATTTCTAACCATGCTGAAGGACAATTCCCATTCATCAATATTTCGCTGGTTCGCTGGGTTTAACTTTATCTAATTCAATGATCATATTAATTGATATTACATTAATTACAAAAGTACACTAAAAAATTATCGCTTAACTGATTTGGTTAAACCTATTTTCGAGAAAAAAAGACAAAAGTTACGTATAACTTTGCCTATAAAAGAGCATTTCGATTAAAATCGTAATTTATCTGTACCAGCTACAGCCCTTTAAAAGTAAGCTCCTCTATTTTAATAATTTGCCTATTTAACCAAAATAAAACTATCTACCCCAGCTGTAAGCTATGAATTTAAAAGGCTAGAGCTTAGTGGTATAGATATTATTTCTTTCTTTAAAGAAGAATATATAATCTATGCCAGCTGTACGCCTTTAAAAATAAGAGTTTCAAGCAAGTGGTACAGATGGTACAGATAAAACAACGTTTTGCTGTGGTTTTTATATTGGTTGTTTTATTCGTTTACTTGCTTTAAATAAGTCACTGGCGCACAAAGGTTGAATACGCCTTTTTTACATTGCTCAATATGATTAGACCACCACGCCATCATCTTACGTCTTTCAGGTAAGTACATAGCGCCATTATATGCGCGCCTTACCTCATTATGGTCTACATGCGCTAATGCTTTTTCTATATGATCAGGGTTAAAAACTTTTTCATTTAATGTGGTACTAGCCACTCGCCTAAAGCCGTGTGCTGTTTGAATGCCTTGTAAACCCATTTTGTTTAATGCTTTACTAACGGTTTCACTATGGAGCGGTTTTAAAACAGTATTTCTTGATGGAAAAATATAATCACTATTACCACTTAAAGGTTTCAGCGCGGTTAAAATAGCAATAGTTTGCTCTGTTAATGGCACAACTTGCGGTAAGCGTTTTCCCTCTTTACCTTTCATACGTTCTTTAGGGATATTCCACCGTTTGTTTTCTAAATCTATTTCTGACCACATAGCGCCAGCTGCTTCACTTGGTCTCACCATTGTATGAAGTTGCCAGTTCATTAAATGGCGCGTTATAGGTAAAATATTTGCATTAGCAATAAGCTCAAGCAACCACGGTAGTTTTTCTGGTGATACTGCTGGTTGATGTTTGGTTTCAGGGTTTTTAAACGCCTTAGTGATTCCTGTAAGTGGATTAATATCAATCAAGCCAGTATTTGCCGCATAGTTCATTACCTCATTCACTCTGGCGCACAAACGTTTAGCTAGTTCAAGCTTGCCATCTTTTTCAGGTTTCTTGATCACTTCAATGACACGTCGAGGTGTTAGTGTTGAAATAGGGCGTTTACCAAGTTCAGGTAATATATGGTTTTTAAATGACTGAATTATTTTAGTGGCTTGCCTTTCGCTGATGTTTGCTTGCTTTATTTCAAACCATTCATTAAGAACCGACTCAAAGGTATTACCTAGCTCAGAGCGTTTGTTTTCTTCTTGCTGGATACGGTGTTCTTTTGGGTCGATATTATCAGCTAATAAATCTTTAGCCTCTTGGCGTTTAACCCTTGCGTTTGCTAATGATATTTCGGGGTATTTACCCAAACTTAAATAAGTACGATTTTTTGTATAAGGTTTGCAATATTTTAGTAGCCATTGTTTAGAACCATTCGCCTTGATGTTAAGCTCTAATCCTCCACCGTCGAATAAACTGTATGCCTTATCTTTGGATTTGGCTTTACTTATTTCGGTATGTGTTAAAGGTTTGGTTAATCTAGCCATTGATAAAATCTCCATTAAAAAAACAACGTTAACACCATAATTTAATTCGGTATATTTTTGTAGTACTAAAATACTGTAAAGCAATGATTTAAAAACATTTTTAGGTTGTTTGTTTTTCTGGCAATAGTGCCTTTTTTGGTGGTTTTAGTACTACAAAATTAATGATTTTCAATCTGTAGTACTAAAAATAGTACTAAAACATTTGAATTTTAGCAAGTATCGTTGAATGTTATTGAACGTAAAATTGGCTGTAGGTGTTGTTTTTATTGGGTGTTTTGAGTTTTTTAGAATGTTGCTGAATGTGGTTTTGGCGTCCCCACCAGGACTCGAACCTGGAGCAGCCGCTTAGGAGGCGGCAGTTTTATCCTGTTAAACTATAGGGACGTTTTTAACGAAATAGCTACTAAAAATAGCTGTGACTATAGTTGGCAAATAGTACCAACTTTTTTTATTCAGTAAAGGCTCTTTTATCAATTAATTGCCATATTGAATAAAAATACTCCTTTATTTTTTAATAACGTACTACCAAGTCATTAATTTGAATATTACCGAGTAAACTATTATCTATTGTTACTGCTCTTGCGGTTTGTTGTGAAACTTGTGTAATCTTTACTTTAGAAGTACTAACATTAAAACCCACATAAATTTGCCCATTATTATTAATAAAATTATTTACGTGTAGGAGTGAAAATTCATCTCCAATTTTTACTCCTTGGTGAGAGCCTAAATTGATGAGAATTGTATTCCCCGTTACTTTTAAAATTTTTCCTCTCGTTGGTAAGCACATAATATTATCATCTATATCTGTCATGATATTATTCAGTGTTTTATCTAGCATTGTTCCATATTCACTGTGCCAAAACGTAGCACTATTTACATCTACCTTACTACGCTTGGTATACGACCAGTTAGCAAAGTCATGGTAATTTTTCTCAAAAACGAGCTCGCCATTAGTGCCATTATATATATATATGGTCATTGCGAAATTACGCTCTAATTTATCTGATTGCCAAAACTGCCAATTATTTTGCACAACATCATCCAATGATAAATCATTAATTTCAGAAAATAGTACATATTGACTATCAGTGAAGTTTGCGAGTGAAATAGATAAGTCTTTTAGCTGACTATTAAATAACCCCTGATTGAAAAGCGAAAAATTGGTTTGATTTTTTATGGCTAAATGTACATCAGCAAATCGACTATTTTGTTTTATATGATCTGAAAGCCTATCTATTACCTTCTTATTTAAAGCATATAAATTGCCAATATTTGCTTGTTCTCTATGTTGTATTCTACTTTTGGTAAGTAATAATCTTTTTCGATAATCAGCAGGAAAACATTGTTTTTGCTGAGAAATAATATCAGCTCTTATAGTGACTCTAACATTATTTCCTCGATAAATTGCATCAACTATTTCAACTGAGCGAACATTACCACTGGCTCGTATATTTAATTCATTTTGAGTTAATAGGCCATTAACTACTTGTTGTATGCTTGATACTGATGCTCCAGCAACTAACAGAGCCTTTTTTAGAGCGTTTTGAGTCGCTTGAGATTTTGCCGCGTATTTATCACTGTTACGAATAACAGCACTACCTTGTGCTTCAAACCATTGGCTTACAGCTGGCCAGCTAGGAATTAAAATAAGAAAAAATAAAATAACTTTCATAATGTACTTTATACCTACATATTTATTATATTAATTGAATAATAAATAATATAATTATTCGTCTTTATGTTTGCTATTAATATAATATGCAGTATTTATGCCTATTGTTATAGGTTTATATGTTGGCGCGAAATGTGCATTGAATTTACCATGAAATAAATTAATTGAACCGACTGAACAACAAACTTAAGTACTAGAATGATGTCTCGGTAAATGAATCGTTAATTGAGGGATACTCAATGAAAAAATGGCTTGTTCCATTATGTATACCAACGCTGTTTTCATGCACTATGATGAATTCAAATGAGCATAATGACGACTTTTATTATGATAATATAACTAAAATAGGTAAAATTAATAGTTATAAATTACCGACCAATGCTATTAGTGATGTGGTAAAGGGCTTAGCTTATCAAATGATTAAAGATAGTTCTTATGTAAATCCTAAAACCCCCATCGCAGTAGCATCTTTTGTTAATCTTAAAGATCTTGAATCGACTAACTGGCTAGGACAAGAAATATCTGAAAGTTTTATTTATGAATTGCAACGTCATGGCTTTGTCGTTGTTGATTTTAAAATGACAGGTTATATACGAGTTACTAAAGAAGGTGATTTTGTCTTGAGCCGGGATTGGAAAGAACTACCTGAGCGTCAGATAATTGACTACGTGGTGACAGGCACCATGATGAAGCAAGAAAAAGGAGTAATGATTAATGCTCGTATGATAGGAATGCAATCACACGTTGTTGTTGCTAGCGCGCAATCATTTATTCCTTCTTGGGTATTTAGTGATGAAGTGACGATTAACAAAGACGTAAAAATGATTGATGGCATGATTATTCGCGAGCCAGCAGAACTAACTAAAGATGCTCGCGCAGTTAAAATACACCCTTAATCTTTATTAATGAGGCAGTAATTATGTTAAAGGTATTATCGATAGTTTTAATTTTAGCAACAAGTACTTTATTGATGAGTGCTTGTTCTTCTGTTTACGATAAGCACGTACAGTGGCAACCAGTCAAACCTAAAAGTTTTCCTGTGCTTAAGGCGATAGGTACCGCGCCTATTAGTTTACAAAAATCAAAGAATAAAACACAACGTATGCTAATGGCAATGAATGCATCCAAACTATCCGCTTATGCTGAGTTGGCTGAACAAATTTATGGTCAACAAATTACAGGTTCAACAACAATGTCAGATTTATTAATTAGAAATCAAACATTAAAAGCATCAGTACAAGGGATCATTCGAGGGGCAAAAGTGCTTGCAAGTTATCCTGTTGGTGATTCTTATACGACTGAACTCAGTTTGAATTTTGCAGATGTCTTTGCATTGTATGAAACACAACAAAGAAGAAGAGAAATTAAATCAGTAGATTATTTTTAATTTTGTTTATTACACTTTAACTTTTCTTGGTCTGGATAAGAAGAATTACGTTGTTTATAAACAACTAATATCACTAAGGTAGCTAATTTTTTAAGAGGCTGTAATCCTAACTGTGTAAATACCCTTTTAGATATGGGGAGCTATCTGCTCCTCAAATTCGATTATAAAACGATTTAACGCAGGTTTCCAATCTCTAATTGGCATAGTCC
>WGGB01000214.1 GCA_015491935.1 Alteromonadaceae bacterium | reverse complement strand
TACAAGCAAGTACTGACATCCCCTCAAGTGACACTTATTTAGTTGCGGTGCCAACGCCACATAAAAATAGTCGTTGCGACAGAAGTTATGTATTTAGTGCAGCAGAGGCTATTGCTAAAGTGGCTAAAGATGGACAAACCGTTATTATTGAATCGACCATTTCGCCACAAACCAGCATTGAAGTGGCAAAATTATTTACGAATGTAGGCTTGAATGTTGATGTTGTACATTGTCCTGAACGTGCGATACCGGGGCAAACCTTACATGAGCTTGTTAATAACGATCGCATTATTGGGGCATTAAATCGCGAAGCTCAACAAAAAGTAAAAATTATTTATCAAAGCTTTGTTAACGGTGAAGTATTTTTAACCGATTTAACCACCGCTGAATGTATTAAATTAGTAGAAAATACCTCACGTGATGTTGGTATTGCTTTTGCGAATGAATTATCGACAGTGTGTGAAGAATTAAATGTCGATGTTTATGAAGTTATTCGTCTTGCTAACCGTCACCCACGCGTTAATGTGTTAACACCAGGTCCTGGTGTTGGTGGTCATTGCATTCCTATTGATCCATGGTTTTTAGTTGAAAATACTAAGGCCGGTGAGTTTATTCGTTTAGCGCGTAAGATTAATGATCAACGACCATTTGATATTGCGAATAATATTGTCCAACAGGCTAAGGCACAGTCGCTGACTAAAATAGCCATTTTAGGAGTTGCTTATAAACCTAACGTGGATGATTGTCGCGAAACACCCGCTGAGCCTTTAGTTAAGGTATTAGTTGATGCAGGATTAGAGGTTAAATATCATGATCCGTTTGTACCGCAATGGCAAGTGCAAAAAGAGAAAGATTTAGAGTCTTTATTAGCGTGGGCTGATATTACCGTATTAGTGACGGGACATGATTGTTACCGTCATCTACAGGAAAAACATCAAACTATAAACTTAGTCGATACTTGTGGGTTAACGGTAAAATAATTTAGGCTCTAGGTGGGCAAAATGTCCACCTTACACTAGCTATTAATTGGTAGGATGGTGCAATGAGGTACGAATTGCCCACCCTATATAAAGATCACATATAAAATTAATTAATGTAATATGCGTGCTCGAATAGTACCTTCAATCAACTTCAACTCTTTTAACGCTAATTCTCTATCGTGTGATTCTATATCAATCACCACATAGCCAATTTTGTCATCGGTTTGTAGGTATTGTGAAGCGATATTAATATTGTGTTTAGCAAAGGCTAAGTTAATTTTATTCAAAATACCTGGTTGGTTATGATGAATATGTAATAAACGATTAATTCCCTTATTTGCGTGTTCTGGCAAGGATACTTCAGGAAAATTGACTGCGGATAATGTCGAGCCGTTATCTGAGTATTTAGCTAATTTAGTTGCCACTTCTAAACCAATATTTTCTTGGGCTTCTTTGGTGCTACCACCAATATGTGGCGTTAAAATAACATTGTCAAAACTACGTAATGGTGAAATAAATTCTTCGCCGTTACCTTTAGGTTCAACAGGAAAAACATCAATAGCAGCACCCGCTATTTTATTATTTTCAAGGGCTGTGGCGAGTGCATCAATGTCAACAACAGTACCGCGCGAGGCGTTGATAAAAATAGCCCCTTTTTTCATGGCATCAAATTCTACCTTTGTGATCATATTCGCGGTTTGTTTAGTTTGTGGTACATGTAAACTTACCACGTCAGCTTCACCTAGTAATGCATTTAAGGTTTTGGCTTGGCTAGCGTTACCTAGTGGCAGCTTTGTTTCTATGTCGTAAAAACGTACTTTCAACCCTAAAGTTTCAGCTAAAATACCAAGCTGCATACCAATATGACCGTAACCGATAATACCTAAGGTTTTACCACGCGCTTCAAAAGAGCCTGCGGCTGATTTATTCCACTGACCACGGTGAGCTTTGGCGCTTTTTTCAGGAATGCCGCGTAATAATAACAGTAATTCACCTAGTACAAGCTCGGCGACTGAGCGAGTATTTGAAAACGGCGCATTAAATACCGGAATACCACGTTCTTGTGCCGCTACTAAATTAACTTGGTTAGTGCCAATACAAAAACAACCAATCGCAACCAATTTTTTCGCATGAGACAACACCTCTTCAGTTAGCTGAGTGCGCGATCGTAAACCGATAAAGTGAACATCGGCGATTTTTTCTTTTAAATCGTCATCGGCAAGTGAGGTTTTAATATACTCTATGTTGTTATAACCTTTGGCGTTGAATTCTTCAACGGCACTTGGATGAACACCTTCAAGTAATAAAATTTTTATTTTATCTTTAGCTAATGAATTTTGACTCATGGGTTTTATGGCTACCTTTGTGCTAACGTTAACTGCCGTCAAAACACTTTTTAGACGGCTAGATACCTAAAATATCATATAGTGTATAAACTCTAAAGCGTTATTTGCTATAAATTGCTCACTATTTAATGATTTTTGTGCCTTGGTTTGTACTTAACACTAAAATGTCTGCGCCACGAAGTGCAAATAAGCCATTAGTCACCACGCCGACAATATTATTTATTTGAGTTTCAAGGGCTTTAGGGTCGAGTATATTAAGGTTATGTACATCTAAAATCACATTACCATTATCGGTAACAACTCCTTGACGATATTCAGGATCTCCACCCAGTTTTACTAATTCGCGGGCAACATAACTACGTGCCATGGGGATCACTTCAACAGGCAAGGGAAAGCGTCCTAATATATCCACTTGTTTGCTGTTATCGGCAATACAAATAAATTTTTTCGCTACTGCGGCAACAATTTTTTCACGCGTTAATGCTGCGCCACCACCTTTAATCATTGCCATGTGCTTGGTAATTTCATCTGCGCCATCAATATAAACGTCAAGGTTATCTACACTATTTAAGTCAAATACTTCAATACCATGCTCTTTTAAACGTTGTGATGATTGCTCAGAGCTTGAAACGGCACCAATAATTTGATTTTTTATTGTTGCTAAGGCATCAATAAAATAATTTACGGTTGAACCAGTACCCACACCGACAATGGTATCTGGTTGAATAAATTCTATCGCTTTTTCTGCGGCAGCTTTTTTCATTTCGTTTTGGGTTAAAGTCGTCATCTTTTGAGCCTTAATTATTTATCTTATAAAGGGGATTGTTTAAATTATACCAGCTTAAAAAGTAAAAGTTTGTGTTGGTGTGATTATTTCGGGTAGTGGAATATCCCATTTTTCTATGGGGATAGACGCGACTTGTTGGCAGTTATGCGCTAAACCGATAGGATGTAGTTTTATTTGCGCGCTTTTTTTTACTCCCGCTTTTTTTGATTGTAAGTGAGTATACCAATAAGCCAAAGTACGATCATAAAAGCCGCCTCCCATGCCTAAACGATTACCTTGTTTATCAAAAGCGACTAAAGGTGTTAATAATACGTCAAGCTGTGATAGTAAACATAGCTGGGTAATATTAAGAACAGGTTCTTTAATACCATACTTATTGGTTATCATGGTGGTTGTTGGTGTATAACGTAAAAATAATAATTGCCCGCGACTAAAGGGATGGAGTACAGGCAGATAAATATGTTTATTATGTTGCCAACACCATTGAATAAAGGGCAAAGTATTAAGTTCATGATCATTAGCTAAATAAAGTGCTATATGCTGTGCATTAATTATTTTAGGGTGTTTTATTAATTGCTGTTTTATAGCTAAAGCGGCTTGCTGTTGCTGGGGTTGGGATAATTGTTGTCGGTATAAACGAACTTGTTGTCTAAGTTCTTTTCGTGTTGAACGTTGATCATTCATAGCTATTTTATTGCAGTTTTTAATTATGTTGCTATAAAAACAAAAAAAGCGAGTAGTGTAAACTACTCGCTTAGGTTTTTATCTGTTAATAATTTTATCAAAAATAAAATTATTAGCTATGTCTTTCAGCTATACCGTCATGTGTACCTGTTATAGATAATTCTTCTTCTAATTTATCGTCTAAATTATGAGTACTTTTATCTTCTGCACCATGCATCCAATCGACTAATTTTTCACGAATAGCAAATAAGACAGCGCCAGAAACAAAAGAGGCAATGACAACACCACCAAAGGCTTGTAATGGACCTGTTTCACCCACAAGTTTTCCAACTTCTGCTGCGGCATAGTTACCAACACCAGAAAAGAAGAACCATAATCCCATCATTAGCGAAAGGTAACGCAGAGGTGCTAATTTAGTCACCATAGAAAGACCTATGGGAGATAAACATAATTCGCCTACCGTATGAAAAAAGTAAGCACCAACTAACCATAACACGTTAGCTTTAGTTGTTGTCGAATCACCTATTTGTAAAGCAGCACCAACCATACATAAAAAGCCTATTCCTAAAAATAGAAAGGCTAAACTAAATTTAACAGTTGAATTAGGTTCTTTATCACCCATTTTTATCCACGTGGAAGCAAAAATTGGGGCAAGTATAATAATAAATAATGGGTTTACTGACTGTAACCAGCTTGCAGGCATTTCCCAGCCAAAAAAGACTAAATCAGTTTGATTTTTAGCAAATAAGTTCATTGAACCTGCGGCTTGTTCAAATCCCATCCAAAAGACAATAGTAAAAAAGCTCATAATTAAAATAACTTTAATTCGATCACGCTCTTCTGTTGTTAAAGGTTCTATTACGCCTGATGATTTTTCTTTAGAAAGTTTTGCAGAAGGTTCTTTACCTAAGTCACCTAAGTATCTTTGTGAAGCAACTAGCTGTAAAGTCACACCTAATAACATGCCAATTCCTGCGGCAATAAAACCATATTGATAATCTACTTTTTCAGCAATAGTACCTACAACAAAATAACCTAAAATAGAGCCTAAGTTGATACCCATATAAAAAATGGTAAAGGCACCATCGCGGCGATGGTCGCCGTCTTCGTATAAGTCACCTACCATAGTTGAAACATTGGGTTTAAAGAAACCATTACCAATAATCAACAAACCTAAACCTAGCATTAGAAAGGCTTTTTCCATACCAGGGATCATGTCATGTGGTGTACCTAAGGCAAATTGACCAAGCATCATAGTAATACCACCAATAATAATGGCTTTTCGTTGCCCTATAACATTATCAGCTAACCAACCACCTAATACGGGAGTGACATAAACTAAAAGGGCGTAAGTTCCTAAATAGGTTAGGGCATTTGTTTGTAGTTCAGTAGATGACATTTGATCCCAGCCCATCGTTACTGCTGTTGCTGCCTGTGTCAAATATAAAACTAAAATACCACGTAAACCATAATAGCTCATTCGTTCCCACATTTCGGTACCAAATAAGAGGAAGAGTCCCTTCGGATGACCTAGAAATTCACCCGTGGTTGATTTATTCATATAATTATCCTTTATAAAATTGTAATGATACTGCCGTAATATGCGTAATTACTTAGTTAATTTGTTGTTTATTATAGTTTTTACTATTTAAACGCCATTATTTAAAATTACAGTGTTAATCTTTAAAAACAGTACCATTAAAAATAAGTAGGCGCTTTTATACCTTATACTACAGGGGTAAGGCAAGTTAGTTGCTTTAAATTAATGCTGATGCATTGTAAATAAACACTGAAATCATCTTTATTGGTCTTGATTATGCTGATAAACTTCAGCCCTATTTTTGATATTTCATTTACTTTATTATGTTGAAAATTATTTTTTGGTCTTTAATTGTTAATTAATGACAATTAAAAACTAAAAGCAATTAAAAATAATGAGTAAAGTAAGTTATAGGATTAACGCTAAACAACATGAGTAATTTGTTTCATAAAAGTTGGATTAATAAAAAAATGGTTAAACATTCATTGTTAAAAGTGCTATTGGCACTAAATTTAATGTTTTTTAGTTTTGTTGCTTTACAAACTAATGTGCAAGCGGCACAAGTAACGCCACAGCAAATTGAGCAATTTAAAAAGTTGCCGCCATCACAGCAACAATCGATGGCAAAAGCAATGGGAGTTGATCTTAATGGATTAAAACAGCAAATGTCATCAGTTAAAAGAACTGGTCAAGCTAAACCTCAAGTAAAAGAGAACATTACTTATCCTAGAGGCACACAATTTAATGCCTTGGGCGATCCTATTTCTTCAAAAAAAATAAAGAAGATAAAAAATACTATCAAGCCGTTTGGTTATGATGTTTTTGCTAATGCTCCTGCTACTTTTGCACCCGATATGGAAATTGCTATTCCAGAATGGCATGTAATCGGTAGTGGAGATGAAATTACTATTAAAATATTCGGTAAAGAAAATGATGAATATCAATTGTCTGTTAATCGAGAAGGACAAGTAATCATTCCAAGTCTAGGCGTTTTTAATGTAGCTGGCTTATCTTTTGCTGAGATGAAAAAACTTCTAAAAGCAGAAGTAAAAAAACGTATTATTGGTGTTGATGTAGTTGTTAGTCTTGCTGGTTTACGCTCTATTAGGGTGTTTGTATTAGGTGATGCATATAAACCTGGCCCATATACTTTAAGTTCATTATCAACTATGACTCATGCTTTATTTGCGGCGGGTGGTATTAACGATATAGGTAGTTTACGTAATATTAAATTAAAACGTGCAGGTAAGCTCATACGAACTTTAGATTTATATGACTTATTGATTAATGGTGATTCATCAGGCGATCAATCATTGCAATCGGGAGATGTAGTGTTTATTCCTCCGGTGGGTAAGCGTGTAACGGTTACTGGTCAAGTACGTCGTCCAGCTATTTATGAGTTATCAGCTAATGAAAGTTTTTCTGATGTGATGAAAATGGCTGGTGGTTTACTACCTTCTGCTTATGCTCAAACTGCTATTGTAGAGCGTTATAATCAAAATAACTTACGTACCATTCTTAATATTGACTTATCAAATCTTAAAAAAATAAAAGCGAAAGTTTATGCGGGTGATTATATTCGTGTAATGGCGACTGGAAAAAGGTTTGATCAGTCGGTGATTATTGTCGGCGCGGCAACACGACCAGGAAATTATCAATGGCAACAAGGTGAAAAAATTACCGACTTACTCCCTAATGTAAATACGCATTTACTTAACTATGCAGATTTAAGCTATAGTTTATTAGTCCGTGAAGTTAATGTTGCACAAGATATTGAAATTTACCAATTTTCTTTGGCTGAAATTATAGCGAACAAAAAATCATCTCGTAATTTTGTTTTACAACCGCATGATAAAATAGTGATTTTTTCTAAAGTAGAAAAAATAACTGATGAAAAATTATCTTTAGATAATATGAATAACATGAATAATATAGATACATTATCTAGTCAGTCTATTGCTAAAATTACTAAGGTAGAAGTCAAAGAAAAATTTAATATTCGTAAATTTGGACGGTTTTCTCGTCAACGTCTACTTACTCCTCTTATTGCCCAATTAAAACGTCAAGGCTCTGCTGGTGATCCTATTCAGTTAGTCGAAGTTGATGGTGAAGTCAAATTTCCTAGTGTTTATCCGCTTACTAAAAATGCCCGTGTTAAAGATTTGGTTGTAGCAGCAGGCGGCGTTATTGAGTCTGCTTATTTAATTCATTCTGAAATTACGCGTAGTAAAGTAACACCAAGTCTTGTAGAAAAAGAATCCTTGACTATTAATTTAGCTAAAGCTTTACAAGGCCAGCCTTCAGAGGATATTTTATTGCAAAGTAAAGATCGCTTGAATGTTCTTAAAATACCTGCATGGAGCGAAAATAAAACGGTTGAACTACGTGGTGAATTTGTATTTCCTGGAAAATATACCATTAAACGAGGTGAAACATTAGCTGAGTTAATTACTAAGGCGGGTGGTTTTACCAGATTTGCTTTTATTAAAGGTTCTGTTTTTTCACGTGAAAAATTAAAGCAGGTAGAACAAAAAAACCTACAAAAATTAGCGTCTGATTTACGGCTTGAGATTGCGTCAAAATCCTTATCTGATGCAAAAAGTAATTTACCTTATAATGAAGCTAATTTGTTGTTGTCTGATTTAACTAAAGTAAAACCTGTTGGACGTTTAGTTATTGATTTGCCAGAAATACTAAAGAATAAAAATGTAGATATTACTTTAGATAATGGTGATGTGTTATATGTTCCAAGTAAAAGTGATTCGGTCAATGTTATTGGTCAAGTGCAGGTAACGTCATCATATATTTATCAACCAAAACTATCAGTTGATGATTATATTGCAAGCAGCGGCGGTATTAAAAAACGTGCCGATAAAGATAGGATTTATGTGATATCTGCAGATGGTCAAATAAAAATGATGGCCAATAATAATTGGTTTAGTGCTAGTGATAATAATATTAAACCAGGTGATACTGTTGTAGTGCCATTGGATGCTGAATACACTAATAACTTAGAGTTATGGTCGTCAGTAACACAAATTATTTATAATAGCGCTGTCGCTATTGCCACTATTAGCAGAATTTAATATTTAAATTCAAAATAAAAAATAAATAGATGAGTTAATACTATGAAAGTAACAGTGTTTGGTATTGGTTATGTGGGATTAGTACAAGCTACTATTTTAGCTTCGGTAGGGCATGATGTAGTGTGTGTTGATGTTGATGAAGCTAAAGTTGAAGCGTTAAAAAAAGGGATAGTACCAATTTATGAACCGGGATTAACACCTTTGGTTAAAGAAACCTACAAAAGTGGTTTATTAAACTTTACTACGGATGCAGAAATGGGTGTTCATCATGGGCAAATGCAGTTTATCGCGGTTGGTACGCCACCTGATGAGGATGGGTCGGCTGACTTAAAGTATGTGCTCGCTGTTGCGAAAACCATTGCTACTTTTATGACAGAGTCTAAAATTATTATCGACAAATCGACCGTGCCTGTTGGTACAGCCGATAAAGTTAAAACTCAAGTAGAACAAGTACTTTCTCAGCGTAATGTTACGATTAATTTTGATGTGGTTTCAAACCCTGAGTTTTTAAAAGAAGGTGCTGCCATTAACGATTGTATGAAACCCGATCGTATTGTAGTAGGAACTGATAATGAATCTGTACATCAGCCAATGCGCGAGCTCTATGCTCCCTTTAATCGTAATCATGATCGAATGATTTTTATGGATATTCGTTCGGCTGAATTAACTAAATATGCAGCTAATTGTATGTTAGCGACTAAAATTAGTTTTATGAACGAAATGTCTAATTTAGCTGAATTATTAGGTGCTGATATTGAGGCGGTTCGACATGGTATTGGCAGCGATTCTCGTATTGGTTATCAATTTATTTATCCAGGTTGCGGATATGGTGGTTCATGTTTTCCTAAAGATGTACAAGCTTTAGTAAAAACTGCTCACGGTGTTGATTATAAACCTGCATTATTAGAAGCCGTAGAGTCAGTTAATTATTCACAAAAGAAAAAATTGTTTAGCCATTTAAATAATCATTTTAATGGAAAACTTGCAGGTAAAACTATTGCTGTGTGGGGTTTATCGTTTAAACCGCAAACTGATGATATGCGTGAATCTTCATCACGTGTGTTAATGGAGTCTTTATGGCAAGCAGGCGCGAACGTACAAGCTTATGATCCAGAAGCGATGGAAGAATGCCAGAGAATTTATGGGGTACGTAACGATTTAGTCTTAATGGGCACTAAAGAAGCAACATTAAAAGGTGCTGATGCTTTAGTTATTTGTACTGAATGGAGTCAATTTAGAGCGCCTGATTTTGACTTGATTGCAACAAATTTATCTGAAAAAGTTATCGTTGATGGCCGTAATTTATTTGAACCAGAATTCTTAAAAAATCGTGGTTTTAGCTACTATGCTATTGGGCGAGGTGATAGTATAAAAAAATATGATGGTAAAGGCTAAGGTAAATTAATGACAAAGGTAATTAAAAAAGCAACATTAATATCCAAAGGAACGATGATAAAAAAAGCGGTTATTCCTGTTGCAGGTTTAGGTACTAGAATGCTACCAGCAACTAAAGCTATTCCAAAAGAAATGTTACCGATTGTTGATAAACCGCTTATTCAATACATTGTTAATGAATGCGTTGCCGCTGGGATCACAGAAATTATTTTAGTGACCCATTCTTCTAAAAATGCCATTGAAAATCATTTTGATAAGTCTTTTGAATTAGAAACTACCCTTGAAAAACGGGTAAAGCGACAATTACTTGATGAAATTCAAGCTATTTGCCCCAAACACGTTACCATTATGCATGTTCGCCAAGGTGAGGCGAAGGGGTTAGGTCATGCGGTATTGAAAGCACAGCCGATTGTTGGTAACGAGTCGTTTGTAGTAGTACTTCCCGATGTTATTTTAGATGATGCTAGCGCTAATTTGAAAACTGAAAACCTTGCCGCCATGTTAGCACGCTTTAATGAAACACAACATAGTCAAATTATGGTTGAACCCGTTCCTATGGAATTGGTTAATAATTATGGTGTTGTTGATTGTGGCGATCATAAATTAACGGCGGGTGAAGCTAAACCCATGACAGCAATAGTTGAAAAACCCTCTATGGATGAAGCTCCTTCTAACTTAGCGGTAGTGGGACGTTATGTGCTTTCTGCGCAAATTTGGGATCTATTAGCATTTACACCGCCTGGTGCGGGTGACGAAATTCAATTAACCGATGCTATTGCGAGCTTAATGAAAATTGAAACAGTTGAAGCCTTTCACATGACGGGTAAATCTCATGATTGTGGCTCAAAGTTAGGCTATATGAAAGCAAATGTGGAATATTGCTTACGTCATTCTGAATTAGCCGAAGATTTTGAGCAGTATTTACGAGACTTACTCTCCGAATAAAATACTCAACTAAAGTATTATGCTAAACTTTTAAAAGTCAATCAGTTAACATTTATATGATGAAATAAAAGGATATTAATGGATAGCCTACTGCAACAATTTGCCTTTAAAGCAAAATCTCGAACCATTAATGATCTTTTTATTGGTAGCAACCGTGCCGATAAATTTTCTTTATCGGCAGCTGGTTTATATTTAGATTTCGCCAAACAAAATGTGAGCGAAGATGAACTTGCATTATTAATACATTGGGCTAAAAAATTAAAATTAGAGCATAAAATTCAAGCCATGTTCAATGGTGAGTTGATTAATAATACTGAAAATAGAGCAGTATTACATACTTTATTAAGAGCGCCAGAATCACGACAGCGAGCTATTTTAGCCGAGCAAGCCGATGACGTTATTGCAACCGAAAAACGTATGGCTGTTATTGTTGACGATATTCATACCGGAAAAATGAGGGGAGTGACAAATAAGCGCTTTACTGATGTTTTAGCCATTGGTATTGGTGGTTCTTTTTATGGGTGTAAAACAGCGTTAAACGCTTTGCATAATTATTGCACTCAGGGAATAAAAGTACATTTACTCTCTAATATAGATAGTGATGCTCTTAGTGAAAAATTAGCGTTTATCAATGCCGAAACCACGTTAGTTGTTGTTATTTCTAAAACCTTTACCACTCAAGAAACGTTACTCAATGCCAATAGTGTTAAACAATGGCTGCTCAAAAAGGGTGTTAATAAACAAGCACTGGCTAAACATTTGTTAGCGGTTACAAGCCATTGTGATAAAGCTCTTAAATTTGGCGTAAAGACTAAAAATATTTTGCCTATGTGGGATTGGGTAGGTGGTCGTTTTTCTGTTTGGTCAGCGGTAGGTTTACCCTTAGCAATAGCAATAGGTATGGAGCACTTTAATCACTTTAAACAAGGTGCTTGGCAAATGGATGAGCATTTTCAACAAGCTGATTTTGCTGAAAATATGCCCGTTATTATGGCACTTATTGGGATTTGGAATCGTAACTTTTTAGCGTATCCAGCACTTGCTGTATTACCTTATAGCCATGCTTTAAGGGCTTTTCCTGGCTACTTACAACAAACAGATATGGAAAGTAATGGTAAATCTGTAACTCAACAGGGCGAAAAATTAAAGAGTAGTACTGCGCCCATAGTGTTTGGTCAAGAAGGGACTAATGGTCAGCATGCTTTTATGCAATTAATGCATCAAAGTGATGATATTATTCCAACAGACTTTATTATTGCACTAGCAACGTCAAACTCATACCAAGAACATCAACAAGTATTATTTGCTAACTGCCTCGCTCAGGCTGAAGCGCTAATGCAGGGAAAGTCGCTTAAGCAAGTGACGACTGAATTACTTAATAAAGGTATGACTGAGCAAGATGCTTCGCGTTTAGCACCTCATAAAACGATGAAAGGGAATACCCCGAGTAATTTATTATTATTACAACAACTTGCTCCTAAATCATTAGGTGCTTTGTTTGCATTATATGAACATAAAATCTTTGTTCAAGGTGTACTTTGGCAAATCAATTCTTTTGATCAGTGGGGAGTTGAATTAGGTAAACAGCTAAGTGGTGATGTATTGACGTCATTACAAAACAAAACAATCACTTCATCGTCAAGTTCACTTTCATCTTCAACCAAAAAGCTTATTCATCAATTTATAAATTTTACGAGCGTTAATAAAAATGTAGACTGATTTTTATTTTCTATATTCTATTTTGTTATAAGTATTGGTTTTCTTATATGGAATGGTTCTGATTTTTGTGGCATCATTACTTCATTAATTGTTTTAGTACTATAATGATACCTAATGAATTTAACTCATTTGCAAAAATTAGAAGCAGAATCGATTCATATTTTTCGTGAAGTCGCTGCCGAATTTGATAATCCTGTCATGCTTTATTCTGTAGGCAAAGATTCAGCTGTTTTGCTTCATTTAGCACGTAAAGCCTTTTATCCAGGTAAAATTCCCTTTCCTTTACTGCATGTTGATACTGATTGGAAATTTAAAGAAATGATCGCTTTTCGCGATCAAATGCAAAAAAAGTATCAATTTGACTTATTAGTGCATAAAAATCCACAAGGTATTGCCCAAGGCATTGGCCCATTTACTCATGGCAGTGCCATTCATACCGATGTCATGAAAACTCAAGGGCTAAAACAAGCATTAGATAAATATGGCTTTGATGCCGCTTTTGGTGGCGCGCGTCGTGATGAAGAAAAATCACGTGCTAAAGAGCGGGTTTATTCATTTAGAGATAGTAATCACCGTTGGTATCCTAAAAGTCAGCGTCCTGAGTTATGGAATATTTACAATGGTAAAGTAAACAAAGGTGAGAGTATTCGAGTGTTTCCTTTATCTAACTGGACAGAATTAGATATTTGGCAATACATTTATTTAGAAAGTATTGATATTGTTCCCTTATATTTTGCAGCCAAACGTCCTGTAGTTGAACGAGATGGTACTTTGATTATGGTTGATGATGATCGTATGCCTATTAAAGACGATGAAAAAGTTGAAATGAAAGAAGTGCGTTTTCGCACGCTAGGATGTTACCCCTTAACTGGTGCGGTTGAATCAAGTGCGAAAACACTTCCCGATATTATTCAAGAAATGCTATTAACTAAAACATCTGAACGTCAAGGTCGAGTGATAGATCATGATTCGGCGGGGTCAATGGAGAAGAAGAAAATGGAAGGTTATTTTTAAGTATTTTATTTATTTTAAAGTACCGTTAATTTTCTTACATTTTAAAACCATATTTTCAAGGAACTCCTATGAGTCACCAATCAAATTTAATTGAATCAGATATTCAGGCTTATTTAAAACAGCATGAAAATAAAGAATTAGTCCGTTTTTTTACTTGTGGTAGTGTTGATGATGGCAAAAGCACCCTAATTGGTCGTTTATTACATGACTCTAAAATGATCTTTGAAGATCAAATGGCGGCGATAACACAAGATAGCAAAAAATCAGGTACCACAGGTGAAGAAGTTGATTTAGCGTTACTGGTTGATGGTTTGCAATCTGAACGTGAACAAGGCATTACTATTGATGTGGCTTATCGTTATTTTTCAACAGATACTCGTAAGTTCATTATTGCTGATACTCCGGGTCATGAGCAATATACCCGCAATATGGCAACAGGGGCTTCTACCTGTGATTTAGCCATTATTTTGATTGATGCTCGCCGTGGTGTACAAGTACAAACCCGCCGTCATTCCTTTATTTGTTCGCTCTTAGGCATAAAACACGTATTGGTTGCGGTTAATAAAATGGATTTAGTCGACTATGATCAAGAAACGTATCAAAAAATCAAGAAAGACTATCGTGATTTTGCGCAATCTTTATATTTTGATGATGTTCGTTTTGTACCTATTTCTGCGCTAAAAGGTGACAATGTTGTTAATGAATCACAACAGATGTCTTGGTATCCTGGTGCTCCTTTAATGAAGTTATTAAATACAATTAAAGTAGACGACAAACAAAACTTTAATGAATTTCGCTTTGCTGTACAGTATGTTAATCGTCCTGATCTTGATTTTAGAGGTTTTTCTGGAACCATTGCCGCAGGTTTTGTTCGTACAGGTGACACTATTGTTGCTTTACCATCTGGCAAAGAAAGTAAGATCAAAAGCATAGTGACTTTTGATGGTGAATTAGAACGTGCAGAGAAAGGTATGGCGGTAACGCTAACATTAACCGATGAAATTGATATAAGTCGCGGTGAAATGTTGGTTAAAAAGGAGCATTTACCGCATTCATCCAAAGAATTTAATGCCACCATTGTCTGGATGCATGAAGATGCACTTGAAGCAGGACGAGAATATTACATAAAACATGGCACTAAAATGACAACGGGTCATGTAACCCATCTTGACTGTAAAATTGATGTTAACACACTAGAAAAAAAGGCAACGGGACAACTTAAACTTAATGAAATAGGTCTCGCTAATTTTAAGATTGATGAAACCTTACACTTTGATGCTTATAACATTAACCGCGAAACGGGAGCCTTTATTATTATTGATCGTATTTCAAATATAACGGTTGGTGCTGGCATGATCAATGAAACGCGCAAAGAACAAAATCAAGCCGATTTATCTGCTTTTGAAGTTGAGTTTAATGCTTTGGTGCGCAAGCATTTTCCGCATTGGGGCGCTCGTGATATAAGTAAATTACTAGGTTGATTTTTAAAGCATGAAAACAACAACCGTTTATTTTATGGAACGAGTATAATGAGATTGCTATTGTGGACTTAGCTCAATGGTTGATGGTATTAATATTTATACTCACCTTTATTGGTTTAGTTAAATATCAGCAAGTACCCGAAAGAGTTTTTGCGAGTGCAAGTTTAGCGTGCTTGGGTTTTTCTTTTGTTAATTCGCAGCAGCTCTTGAATAATGCCGTTAACCAAGGTTTAGTTACGCTTATCTTATTAGTTTTGGTCTCGTTTGCTTTTGAACGTACTAGTTTGTTAAGACGCATTTCAACCTTATTATTTAATGGTTCTGTGTTTAAATCTACCGTTAAAACCCTTATTGGCACCGCTATTTTTTCCGCGCTAATGAGTAATACCGCCGTTGTGGCAACCTTGATCAGCTCAGTAAAAAAGAATCGCTTAATTAATCCTGGAAAATTACTCTTACCTTTATCATTTGCCGCCATTCTTGGTGGTACCTTAACACTCATCGGCACATCAACAAATCTTATTGTTAACAGTATGCTGATTGAACATACCCAACAAGGCTTACATTTTTTTGATTTTACTCTTATTGGTCTTACCGCCTTAGTGGCTTGTTTGTGTGTTATTTTATTGAGAATGAATACGCTAGCCGATATGAATAATGACGCGCCATTATCAGAAGATTATTTGGTAGAAGCGAAAGTGAGTGAAAATTCTGCGCTTATTGGTAAAACGGTCGAAGAAAATGGTTTACGTAATCTAGACGCTTTATTTTTGGTTGAATTAGTACGAGATTCACGGCTAATTTCACCTGTTAAGCCAGATGAAGTGATTGAAGCGGGCGATAAGCTTATATTTTCGGGTGATATTGCTAAAGTTTTTGTTATTCAACAATTTGATGGTTTAAGTTTATTTGCGGAACAAAATGGTTTATTACGTAAAAATTTAACCGAAGTGTTAATTAAGCCTGATTCTGCCATTATTGGTAAAACCTTAAAGCAAGCGGGCTTTCGTGCTCGTTTTGATGCTGCTGTTGTGGCAATTCGTCGTGAAGGCGGTAACTTATCAGGTAAATTAGGGGATATTGTTATTCAATCGGGAGATTTTTTAGTCTTAGCGGCAGGTCATGATTTTTGCTCGCGAACCAACTTATCAAAAAACTTCTATATACTTTCGGGTCATCAACCAGACAATATGCTCAGTGGCTGGCGTGATAAGTTAACCATATTTGGATTTTTAGCAACATTAGCAACGAGTATCTTATTCTCGGTTCCTTTACTAACCGCTTTATTATTTTATATTGCCGTTTTACTTAGCTGTAATTGCTTAAATATTAATGAGATAAAACGCCGTTTCCCATTAGAAATTTGGTTGATTGTACTTGGGGCGCTAACATTAGCCACCGCATTAGAAAATACAGGCGTTGCCACTAGTATTGCGACTAGCCTTGAACATATTCTGCAAGGGCATAGTGCTTATTTTGCTTTAATAATCGTGTTTTTTTTAACGCTGCTTATTACTGAACTTATTACTAATAATGCCGCTGCGGCATTGATTTTTCCGATTTCTTATAATGTTGCAATAGCACTAGATGTTAATGTGATGCCTTTTGTCATGGCAGTAGCCTTTGCGGCTAGTGGTAGTTTTATTAGTCCTTATGGTTATCAAACTAATGTTATGGTTTACAATGCGGGTAATTACTCGTTAGCTGAGTTTGTTCGTTTTGGCATTCCCGTTTCTATAGTTTATAGCATTACCGTTTTGAACATGCTGCCAATAATTTTTCCTTTTTAAGTGCGAGATTTTATACAAATATGAAAACAGAAAATACCGTTTGGCATCCGCAGCACATTAATAAAATTCAACGCAGTCAGCAAAAACAACAACAACCTTGTCTGCTTTGGTTTACTGGTTTAAGCGGCTCAGGAAAGTCAACCATAGCTAATGCTGTTGATGCTTTATTATTTGCTCGTGGTTGTCATACTTATTTACTCGATGGTGATAATGTTCGTCATGGACTAAACGGTGATTTAGGTTTTAGTGATAAAGAGCGAATAGAGAATATTCGTCGTATTAGTGAAGTGGGGAAACTTTTTGTTGATGCTGGGCTAATTGTTTCTACTGCATTTATCTCTCCTTTTGCTAGTGACCGAACTATAGCGCGCAATAAGTTAGCGCAAAACGAATTTATTGAAGTATTTATTGATACGCCCATTGAAATTTGCGAGCAGCGCGATCCAAAAGGCTTGTATAAAAAAGCGAGAAGTGGCGAAATTACAGATTTTACAGGTATTGATTCCGTATATGATGTGCCTGAAAATGCTGAAATTCATATACATACTGCCAACTTATCAATAGAGCAAAGTGCACAGCAGATCATTGATTATTTAATACAGCATCATTTTATTAGTGCTAAAGAGTAAGGATAAACGGATGCATTATGATGTTTTTAATGGTGATGCCGACGGTATTATAGCGTTAATACAATTACGCTTGGCACACCCTCTAGACAGTGTACTTATTACTGGGGTAAAACGCGATATTGCTTTGCTACAGCAAGTCAATATTGAGCAAGCTAAATCGGTAACGGTATTGGATATCTCGTTAGAGAAAAATAATACAGCTTTGAATAAATTACTCAAGAATAACGTTGCCGTATTTTACGCCGATCATCATCGTACGGGTGATCTTAAACAAATAACCAAGTATAAAGGTTTTACTGGTTTACTTAATACCGATGCCAACACTTGTACCAGCTTATTAGTGAATAACTATTTAGATAATCGTTTTGCTCACTGGGCTATTGCCGCTGCTTTTGGCGATAATATGCAGCAATCGGCGCAGCAATTGGCTAATAAAATAGGCTTGTCGGTAGAGCAAGCTAGCTTTTTGGCTGAACTTGGTGTTTATATTAATTATAATGGTTATGGTGCGAGTATTGATGATTTACATTTTCATCCGGCTGAGTTGTTTCAGCAGTTAATTAAATATCAAGATCCTTTGAGCCTGATGGGGCAAAAAGAGACAGTATTCACTGTACTAAAACAAGCTTATCAGCAGGATATGGCGAAGGCACAAGCGGCAAAAATATTGTTTGAAAATGATGTTTGTAAAGTGGTAGAACTTGCAGATGAACCATGGGCAAGACGCGTTAGTGGGGTTTTGGG